>DATGOF010000455.1:0-5277 GCA_035306285.1 Acidobacteriota bacterium
TTTCGACCAAGCGGATCTTTTCAAAGCCCGCACGGAATCAGGAGTCTGTCGAGTCATCTGCTTCTCACCGCGACACGATCTCACGCTTCCCCAGATGACATCGCAAGCGATCCGACGGGTTATTGATACCTGGAATGACGAATTCCTCACTCTGGGAAGTCGAAAAGAGATCCGCTACATACAGATCTTCGAAAACCGTGGAGAGATGATGGGGTGCAGTAACCCCCACCCGCACTGTCAGTTATGGGGTACCTCGTCGATCCCCAATGAGCCCGCCCGGGAGACGCGACGATTTCGGGCCTTCTGGAAGAAGCATGGAGAGTGCATGCTCTGTCGATACGTCGACCTCGAACTAAAAGCAGGAGTGCGGTGTATTGAACAGAATGAGGGCTTTCTGGCAGTGGTTCCCTTCTGGGCGGTCTGGCCTTTTGAGACGCTGGTCATGAGTAAGTTTCACGCCGGAGCATTGCCCGAATTTTCCCACTTGCAGAAAGACCAGCTAGCCGCATTGATTCAGGCATTAACTGCCCGCTACGATCGGCTGTTTCAGGTTCCATTCCCGTATACAATGGGCATCCACCAGCATCCGACCACCAGAAAAGCTTATCCCGAGTGGCATTTCCATCTGCATTACCTCCCCCCACTATTACGTTCTGCGACCATTCGCAAGTTCATGGTCGGATTCGAATTGCTGGCCTCTCCACAACGGGATCTGACACCCGAGGAAGCCGCGGCTCGTCTCTTGCGGGTTTGACATGGGCAATAAACCTGGCAATTTTACTTCACCCAAACCGAGAACAAGAATTTCCAACCATCCTTTGAAACTCTTGAAGCGCAAAGAACAAAATCCAGAAATCTGCTGCTCCTTTGGCTTAAATGTCTCTCTTTGATTTTGTAGGTGGCTGCGCCATAATGTCTGCTTCGGCGGGACACTCACAGGAACGGTTTTGTTGCGAAACTCCCTTTGGGTGGAAAGACAGCCTCTTTTCGGCGTTTAATGACATCGTGGCTGTTGGCCTGTTTCACCAACCTTTTCGAAGAAGGAACTACCATGAAGCAGATCGTCTACTTTTTTATTCTCGTGTTGCTGTCGGTGCCGAATGGTTACGCGGAGCCTGCACCGAATCAAGCCAGTACGGGCTCTGAACTAGCCAAGAACATCATCCTCTTTATCGGCGATGGCACCGGCATCCCTACGCTGAACGCTGCCAGCATCCATGGTTATGGAAAGCCGCTCCAGCTGTATCTTCAACAAATGCCTCATATCGGGCTGAGTGAGACTTCCGCCGCGAACAGGTGGGTAACTGATTCGGCGGCAGGAATGACTGCGATCGTGACCGGCGAAAAGACCAATAACGGAGTCATCTCGCAGGCCGATGACGGAGTGCGAGGAGAAAAGGATGGCCGGGAACTCAAGACCATACTCGAAGAAGCGGAAGAACGAGGCCTTTCCACCGGTGTGGTCACAAACAGCCCGGTGTGGGATGCCACACCAGCGGCCTGCTACGCCCATTCGAACAATCGCAGTAATGTGGCGGAGATAGTTTCATTCTGGCTCACCCCACGTTACGGAGACGGAGTCGACGTCATTATCGGCCCGGGGAGAGAGCGTATTTTGAAAGAGACGCAGGAAGCCGGAATCGATATTCTCGATGGTGTTCAGAAAAAGGGCTATCTGCTGGCAAAAAATGAAGAGGAGCTGAAGACAGACGTTGATCGCATCATTGGCCTATATGCTGATGAACCCTACCAGCTTCGCACCTCGGTCTTCACCGCTTTGGAAATTCTGGAACGAAACGAAAAGGGGTTCTTCCTCATGGTGGAATCCAACAACCACTCGAAGGATGTCCAGAACGTGTTGGACCGGGTGGTGGAAATGGATCGGATCATTGCCGAAGTAGCGAAACGCTTTGAAGGAACACCGACGCTAATCATCTATACCGCCGACCATTCTTATGGACTCCATCTACCCGGAGGGCCGAAGGCGCAGGACGTTGTTCCCCACGTCGAGGTCGTCGACAGCCATACCGGTGAGGAGGTTCTGGCAGCTGCCACAGGTCCCGGAGCCAAACGCGTCAGGGGTATGTTTCCGAACACCTACCTCTATCACATCATGAAAAAGGCTATGGGCTGGTAGCGTCCACAGTCGGGCGGAGAGACCAGCGCTGTTTCCTTCTAATCACGTGAGGTCAATGCTGAGGGTTGATCGGAGCAGACTCCCCTTTCAACCCCTTAACGTTCGATCGCCGGAGCGAAGGGACTCCTCGTTGAAGAGTGCCTCCTCATGGCTGTTCCCGGCATTCTCGCGCGGGCCAGTTGTGCCCGCAGTTACAGGCAGCGATGATCGTCCTACAGAATCCCCTTGTAGTGCCTGAGTGAATAACGTCGCATGTCGGGTGTTTCGATAGCAACCAAATCGAAGCGCATTGGCTCTTCGAGAATTTCATGCTGAACCCGGAAACGCCGTCCTAATGTCTCCAGGCGCCTCCTCTTTTCATTGGTGACATTCATTTCGGGCGAATAGCAAGAATGCATATTCCGCGTTTTCACCTCTACGACCACCAGTTCAGCCCCATCCACCGCGACCAGATCAAGCTCCCCCTTACCACTCACCCAGTTTCGGCAGGCGACATCCCACCCCTGTTTGAGAAGATAGCGGAGTGCGATCCATTCACCCCACCGCCCCAGCGAAACCCGCTGTTGCCGGGCAACCCAGTAAAGAATCCAGCTCAATCGGCCGTCAATACAATGCAATTCCGGCATCTTCTGATCCTCGACCTTCCACCTCGACCTTCTAACCCTGTGGTCTCCGCCCTCGTCTGCCGGACGCAATGCCCCAGACGAGGGCGTTGACCTGAGTGCGTGGAGCCCGCACTCGCTCGTTTGCTATTGATACTTACGATGCAAGGGGAATAATCTGCGAATTTTTTACGAATTAATCCGGCTACAGGTTACTTGCATCAAAGCGGCCATGAGCCTTAATATAATGGAGCTACGAGCGGGAATAGCTCAGCTGGTAGAGCGCGACCTTGCCAAGGTCGAAGTCGCGGGTTCGAGTCCCGTTTCCCGCTCCATATTCTCCGGGACGCTACCGTGCTGGACATAAATACCTGCCACAGAATCATCCCTGGATTCCTCCAGTTATTTGCGGCTATTCTGGTTGATGGTGAGCTTTCCCATTGCCTGTCCGGCCGTATGATGTTTGAATTGAGGCTTGGGTCGGAATGCAGACGACCGCCAATTTCAGTCTGCTCGCTTAGTGTTTCCAGACAGGAGGTTAAAAGAAAATGGAAGAGAAGAAGAGCCGCCAGGAAAAAGAGCAAGAAAACACCCGCAAAGGAATCGGGCGACGGCGTTTTATCCGCGATACCTCTCTCGCTGCTGGAGCGACATTTCTCGCTTCCACCCGAAGCCGAATTTACGGTTCAGCACTCCAGGGAGGACCTAACAACCGGATCGTCGCAGCTGTCATGGGGCTGCAGCGCGGATGGGCTCACGTTCGCGCGTTGCTAGAGCTGCCCAATGTAGACATCAAATACCTTTGTGACGTTGATGCTGACCGCGTCTACCAGGCTCTTTCTCGATTCCCACTCGATCGCGCGCCACAGCCTAAGGGGGAGACTGACTTCCGTAGAATTCTCGAGGATGCTGACGTGGACGCGATGTTTATTGCGACACCCAATCACTGGCACGCACCGGCTACCATTATGGCCTGTGCTGCCGGCAAACACGTCTATGTCGAGAAGCCGGGCAGCCATAATCCTCGAGAGGCTGAAATGATGGTCGAGGCAGCCCGCAAGTACAACCGGGTGGTGCAAATGGGTAATCAGCGACGCAGCTGGCCGACCATTATTGAAGGAATGGAAAAGCTTCACCAGGGCGTGATCGGCCCCTTAAGATTTGCACGTTGCTGGTACAACGCTACTCGTCCCTCGATCGGTCACGGCAAACCTGCCCCCATCCCTTCCAATCTCGACTACTCTCTCTGGCAAGGCCCCGCTCCCGAGCAGCCCTATAAGGACAATTTGATTCATTACAACTGGCACTGGCACTGGCACTGGGGCAACGGTGAACTCGGCAACAATGGAATCCATGCCCTCGATCTCGCTCGCTGGGGCCTTCAGGTGGACTACCCGCTCACCGTCACCTATAACGGGGGACGCTATCATTTCAACGATGATCAGGAGACACCTGATACGGGTACCGCCGTTTATGATTTCGGAAACAAGGGGATTAACTGGGAGTGCAGCAGCTGTCATCCACGACGTAACGAAAATCGTCCTTTCGTCGCGTTTTACGGAGATCAGGGCACCATGGAGATCCGGGGAACCGGATACCACATCTATGACCTGGACGGAGCCGAGGTGGAGGTGCAGAAAGGACCCGGCGGTGACGTCGAGCATTTTGCAAACTTCGTGGATACGATTCGAGGGCGAGCAAAACTCACTTCAGAGATTGAAGTGGGCCAGGTGGGTACCATGCTGTGCCACCTCGGTAACATCGCCTATCGGACGGGGCATACGATTCATTTTAATCCCGAAACCGGCCAGATCGAGAACGACCCGGAGGCAACCGCTCTCTGGCAGCGAGAATACCGCAAGGGCTGGGAGCCAAAGGTCTAATTGAGAGCCGGCTGCGAAGTCAGCCAGGCTTTGCACTCAAAATCCTGGCGGGTTGTCCGTCACAATTAGCTGGTACCCTCTTTGGCGGGCAGCCTGTACCGACCGCATGCTGAGACAATGCGGAAACAAGAGTCCGGAGTCTAGCAACTTGGGACATATAGCGAAAGAGAAGAAGCACTCTGAAGGAGTGTCAGAGGTTTTTGTAATTTCTTAAGTACAAGGGTTTCTGGTCCCACTTCAGAGTGTGACCTTTTTGCGAACCTCTGACTATACTTGGAGCGGACGCCTGACCTCGGGCTCTTCTATTGATGTACTCTGATGCTGTACTGCTCCGCGGAACGCTTCTTCTGGCGCCCAAAGCTTTGCTCGTCGAAACGAGAACGGTTCGGCTGTACTGCATCTTGTCTGGATGCGATACCCATCCTGGCTCACAGTTCCCATTCGGGTCTTAGCTTGGTCCGAGGTGGCTAACGACTGAGCAACTCCCGGGCGATTTCCTCCCATTCCTCTTCCAGCGTCGCCTTGCTTTCTGAACGACCAGCCCGATGATACCAGTAGCGGGCGTTCGACAGGTCTCCTTCCCTGCGGTGCAGGTAGGCATGCACCCAGGAGCCATCCGATTCATGAACATCCTGAGCAATCTTATGAGCGCGGT
>DATGOF010000456.1:0-6187 GCA_035306285.1 Acidobacteriota bacterium
CGCCAATAGTTGGCCTGCTTTTCACTGCCGGCCTTTATTTCCACGGCTTCCGAGGTTTTCGATGCCAGCCACTCCTCCGGCACTTCATACTCATAGCCGTCTGCATCCGGATCATGGGTAAAGCTGGCATGCCTCCGGCGGTCTGTGTAAGCAAGGTCTTGTCCTACGAAGATGATAGGGTTTGCACCGAGTTTCAGGCAGAAATCAAATGCCGTATTGGCGATGGAAGGTCCCATCTCAATGCGGCCGATTTCACAGTCCATGACCTCCTCAACCCAATAATTGGCAGGATTGACCAGCATGAGAACGCGAGGGCCACGGTACTCAGAAACGACTTTGTAATGCACCGCCAGGTCGTAGATGAGCGGTGTGTTCGACAATTCGAGATTCCGGAAGTGGTGCTTGTAATTGGCCTCCCAGCCATCGAAGGACATCACAACGGAAGGTTGAATTCCATTCGAGTGTAAGAGCCGCGCCACGGTTCCAACTGCTACGATCATGGCTCTGTTTTGAGCCTGTTTCAGGAGATGGAGGTTTCGGTCCAGTGAAGGGCCGGCTGAAACAATAATGGCAGGCTTTCCTTGCATGCTGCCGAACACGGACGAAACCGGAACACTTTCCGGCAAGTATGAAAGATTCCTGAGGGCGTTCTCCTGCCAGCGGAGTGCAGAGTTGATCACAGTCCTGCGATCCACCATAAGGCTGTTGAGCTCGCGGCGGAATTTGTCGAGGAATCCTTCATATCGGTCCTGACACAGTGCGCCATAAACCGGAATTTTTAGCAGTCTAATCTTTTTCCAGCGATCGACTTCCTCCCGGTATCGGGCCGCGAACTCCTGCCAGTCGGAGACGAGATGAACCCTGGGATCATCAAGGACGTCATCCATGTGGTTATGAGTCCGAGCTAGTTTGGGAAGCTCAGCAAAAGGCTCAACAATAAAGAGATGAGAAAGGGAGCGTGACCCCCGCAATAACTCGCGGGCATGATACCCCAATCCCAGGCCGAACAGCACCATTGAATGAGCGCTTAAATCGACATCTTCTGCCCAGCTTGCCGCCTCGCGCTCCGGATTGTAGATGCTGTTGACAGTCAGAATAGATCCGTCTTCGCGAATCGCTCTCAAAGCGGCCTGCCCGTTCTTGGCAGGAACTACCTCGAACTCCATCGGCTCACTCCCTCAGCTGACCTTACATGGATCAGAGAGCCCCTTTTCGAGTTCGCCCGACCAGCGATCAAGGAGCGGTTCAACTTCGTACACCAGAATGTCGCCGACTAGTCCGTAGTCTTTGTTCTCGAGCGCATTGACCAGGGGTTCGAGGGAGGATGGCAGCTCGTTGAGGTCGATCTGGACGCTACATTCCTTTTGTACTTCCTGCGTCATATGAAGTGCTTGAGAAATCCAACCAACCCCTTCAAGAAACTGTTGTAGGAGTTTAATGCCCCGTTCGGCTTCGCCACGACGGAAGAAGTTACTGATCTCTTCGCAAGCTCCCGAGAGCTCGCGCCCGTATATCATCGTTTCTTCCAGAGCCTGGATCATCAACTGCCTTTGTTGCGGTTCAATCATTCAGTACTCCTTCGGGACTAGCCTTTAGCAAAATGCGTACCACACTTGACTGTCAGCAGTAAATGTCTGATTTTAAATCAGTAAGCTAATTAGACAAGACAGACAGGGAAGGATTTGAAAGTGACGGGGGCGGCTGACTTGTCAATGAGACGTGGTAAGTGACAAGAAATTGACGGTTGGTGGCTCCGACCGGGTCGAACTTCCGGCTCACAATACCGGCAGTTGACACGAGTAAGTGCCGATGAAACCGTCAGGCCGAGCGACTGAAGCGCTTACCGCTTACCGGCTGCAGTTTGGCCTCGGCGACAAAACGGCGTGCAGTTGTCATTGTTTTCTGCTCCGCCTTGAGGTCCTCCCTGTGAGAGAGCCAGGCTTGATGCGTGTCCGCCACCTGCCGCAGGAGATTGGAAAGGAGAGAAGAGAGCTGAGAGCGCGCTTCCGGCGGGAGGTCGGTCGGCATCTTCCCAGTGTGTGAGTCGATTTGTTGCCAGCGCTTGTGAATAGTGGCTGAAAGGGTCCGAAGCCTGGCGTGATCTTCCTCTCTCAAAGCATTCTCCTCTTCCTTGAGGAGATCGGTAAGTTCTCGATACAGGGTGGACAAGGGATGGAACATTTCTAATTCCTGGTTACAACGACCAGAAGCCGGTATGCGCTTCCGGTCAGCTGCTGATCTAGCCGGCTACCACGTGACGATCAGAGTTTACACTGGTCGGTTGGGATTGCAGACGAATCGTCCTGGCCTCCTCCCAGGCAGAAAGAAGGACGTTCAGAAGGTGGCAGACTTCATCGATCGGTTCAACCTGTTTTCTGGCATTAGCCTCAGCAATGCGCGTTTGCATGTAGCTGTACAGGCGGCCCAGGGAGACTGCTATTTCTCCTCCATTCTTGAAATCGAGAGCGGTCTGGAGCTCGGCAATCATCGCCGCCGCCTTGTTCAAGCAGAGGACCCGGTTCTCGATGTCTCCCGACTGAAGAAAGTGTTTGGCCTGACCGAGACGGTCGATTGCTCCTTTGTAAAGGATAAGGACGAGTTCAAAAGGATCGGCCGTCTGAACTTCCATCTGCTTGTAGTAAGAGGTGTAAGCCTGGGTTGATGCCATTGTGATGTTGGCCTTTCTAGATTAAAAGTTGAGCTGATTAAACTGCGCTGTCAGTGAGTTTTGCATCTGCTGCAGCAATTGCAGTGCCTGGTTGGCTCGAGAGAACTGGTCGATGAGGTTGGCCTCGCGCAGAGCAAGACGATCTTCCAGCCGGGTGATGTCGTCCCGCAGAGACTTAATAGTCGCCTCGAGATTGTTTACCGAAGTCGAGATTGGCCCTTCCAAAGAATCCGTAACGGACTTCAACAGGCGCTGGAGCTGTTCGGCATAGCCGGTGGACAGGTGAAGAGTCCCGAAAGAGCCTGGTGAGTCAGCGTCGATGCTGACTCGCAAGTCCTGAACCGGACCTTCTAAGCCAACCAGAACTTCCCCGGTCCCTTTGGCAGAATAAACTGTGCCAGTGGCCACATCGACGTAGCTTCCCTCGATGTCTTGTCCCGTATCACTCAGACCTGTTATTCCTATTCCGGTGCCTCCACTATCTGTATCGGAAGTGACAGAGAAGGAGACCTCGGAGCCCGCCCTTTCGGACTGAATCCGTAAGCGATCCGCACCGTCATTGGAGGCCATCAGGGCCAATCCGTCTTCCTGGAATTGGGCATTGATCCTGGAAATGATTTCATTCAGCGTAAGCCCCGAGGTCAGGGAGACAACGGAAGTTTTCGAACCCAACGTAAAAGTAAGGACTTCATCCGTACCGAGAGTGCCCGAGATGACATTGGGTCCAACCACCTCGGCATTCTCCGCAACCTGAGTGATATTGATCTCGTAAGTACCTGCTTGTGTCTTACTGCTCGATCCCAGGTAAGTGGCTCTGGAATGAGACGCTTCCCCGACTGCCAGGAAAAGATTCTTGAGTTCGTCGAACTGGGTCTCCAGCACGTCGGACAAGACATCCTCGTTAATTTTTAAGGTTCCGTCATTTTGCAGTTCGATGCCCGCAGCAGCCAGAGTGCTGACTGGTCCTGACCCAACCGAACCGCTGACGATGGCTGCCAGCTCAGATTGAATGTTTCTCAGCAGGTAGTCGCCTGCCAGAGTTCCGGCTCTTTCAGTCGCTTCAACCACCTGAAACTGTGAATTGATAAAGCTATACACCTCGTTGTAGGCGGTGACGAAATCGCCTATCGCGGTTTTTGTGGTTTCTACATCGTTCGTCACGGAAAGGGTAATGGTGGACTCTGAGGTTCCATGCAGGTTCAGAGCGACTCCCTCGATTACATCTTTCACTTGATTTGAACTGCTAGTCACTTGGAGGCCGTTGACGGTGAAACTTGCATCCAACTCGGAGATGTCACCGATCTGGTGAGTTCTGGCCAATGAAAAAGGGGTTGAACCGTCAGCCAGTGTCAGATTGTTGTTTGAAATCGAGATCGCATTCTCGGCTCCCGATTCCTTGCTGGTCAGGGTAAGGCGGTAACCCGAGCCATCGTAGATAATGCTTGGATTGACGGGGATTCCTGCTTTCCGGATCTCGTCTCGCAGGCCAGACAGGGTATTGTTCGAAGAATCGATTGTGATGGTCACAGTCTCAGAGCCAACCGTAAGTTCGAAGCTGCCGGTACCAATCGTCTGGTCAGAAGAGGCAAAACTGCTCTGTGAGGCGAAATTATCAAAGAGAGCCAGACGAGCGACTTGAAGCTGATAGTTTCCCGGTGACGCAGTACTGGATGCAGAAGCAGTCAACAGCTCGGTCATTGAAGAACTCGCCTTCCTTGCCGAGAACTGGTCCGGACCGTTCAATGCTTCAAGCTTTGATAGCAGGGAACTCAGTTTTGAATTCAGATCATTGTAGGCGTTGATCTTCTGTTGAGTCGAATCGATTTTTCGCTCAATGTTGCGAACAGGCTCTCGTTCGACGAACATGATCTGGCTGACAATGCCCTGAACATCTAAGCCGCCCCCGAGGCCGGGGATTGAAAAGCTTCCCATATTTCACCTCGATCTACATAGTTCTAAGCAAGCATATCGACCGCATTTCCACGTAACCGGTCGAATAGGCTCGAAAGCCGTCGGACTTCCTCGGGAGGGACCTGACGGATGGTCTCACCGCTCACGGGGTCCGTGACGACGATGAAGGTTCTTCCTGAGTCTTCGTCGACGCGAAAGGAAAGTACCGGAGCTCGTATTATCTCGATCTTCTTTTCGACCGGTTCCTCGGGAACTTGAGTCCGGAGTTGGTCGGTCTCTTCTTTGACCCTGTCGGAACTCCTTGGGTCAACAGGCGGACGATTGGTTGTCAAGGCTTGGTTTGACAGCTTCTCAACGTGTGGTTCGAAAGCTATCAATTCGCTCTTCATTGCCTGTTACCCTCCTCGTAGGGCCGAACTGCTTCAGAACCTCAGTTCGGCCCGTGAGTTGGTCTTTTATTGGAGAAGAGAGAGTACCCCCTGAGGCACTGCGTTAGCCTGGGCCATGGCCGACAAACTGACCTGTGAAAGGATTTGGTATTTGGTCAGGTTGGCGACCTCCTCTGCCATATTGGCATCACGAATTTGAGACTCGGCAGCTGTTAAGTTCTCGATCTGGGATTGCATAATGGCCACCGAATTCTCGAGCCGGTTCATCTTGGCGCCGAGATTCCCTCGACGGTTCGAAATCGTATCGATGGCTTGCTGAACTTCCGAAAGCATGGAAGCGGCATTTCCAGAGATGTCTACTGACAGGCTGGCACCACTGGATATGACTCCGGTTGAGATGTTGAGGCCACTGACGCTCAATGCATCTGATGTGAAGCTTACCTGGGCGGTCGCAGTGTCCAGGTTTTGCGTATCGCCGACAAAGATATTAATGGTTGTCCCTGAGAATATGGAGACCCCGTTATATTTAGTTGCAGAGCCGAGGCGGTCGATTTCTTGATAGATCTGGGCCAGCTCAGTTTCGATCGACGATTCGCCGGCATTATTGGTGTCGGAAGCGGCCTGACTCAGCAAAGTAGCGGCCCTGATCAACAGGTTGGAGACCTGTCCCAGAGCACTGTCTGCGACCTGGATGAAGCCGATGCCGTCGTTGGCATTGCGAACCGATTGCTGCAGGGTCCGAATCTGGCCTTTCAGCCCGTCCGCGATGGCCAGGCCGGCCGCATCGTCGCCTCCGCGGTTGACGCGAAGACCGGAAGACAATCTGTACAGGGTCTTCTGGAGATTGGACTGGTTGACGCTGCCCTGTTGCTGGGCCACGATACCCGGAAGGTTATTGACTACACTGAAACCGCTCATTTGAGTTTCCTCCTTGAAAATCGTTTTGGCATCCTTGCCTCCTGGTTCTGGGGTACCAGTAAACCCGTTACATCATTCCGTATCGGCGGGCATCCGATTCTCTGTAGGGAAAAATGGAGGTCTCTCAAAAGTCAGAAGGAACGGCGTCAGAATAGGCCGGAGGCGGCTGACCCACTGCCGCCTCCGGAGTTCGAGGGTCAGCCGAGGAGAGCCAGCACTCCCTGAGGTACAGCATTGGCCTGTGCCATAGCCGACAGGCTGACCTGAGAGAGAATCTGGAACTTGGTTAAATTCGCCACCT
>DATGOF010000457.1:0-2707 GCA_035306285.1 Acidobacteriota bacterium
GGTACAGCGGTACTTGCACCACTGGCACAAGTCCAACCACGAACAACTGGCCCGCATCCCTCGCAGCCCTCGAGAGCAGGCCCAATTCCTATATGACCTTTCACCGAGGGATGGGAAGTCGCTCCCTCCTTCCTTTGCGCCTACGATAGGACTTGATAATTTCCCTCTTCTCGACTTGAATGATCCCGAGCACTGGCAGCCACCTCAAACGAACCGCCGGAAACTTCCTCCTGAATGGAGTGGATATGTCCCTAGCGCCTCTCTTGCCCAGGGATTTCCCCTGGCACGGGTTTCCGTAACCCAACTCGAGTCACTGGCTCGCTGTCCTTATCGGTTCTATGCGCAGGTTGTTGAGGGACTTGCTCCCCTTGAGCTCCTAGAATTCGCGGAAGAGCCAGCCGCACTAGATCGGGGTAGGCTTATTCACGAATTACTAGAGCAATGCTTCTCAGAGCAGCTGGACAGCAGTCTTTCTTCAACGGCCCGTAAGCTTCTCGATAACAACCAGTTGGCCTTGCGAGACCTACTGACCCGTCTTTCTCCGAAGTCATCACTTCTGTTTCGTCTCTTGCCTCCGTATCTGGCCGGCGCTGTGCAGGTGCGCCTGCTTACGATGGTCGAGAATTATTTGAGGCAACTCGCGGACGAACATGATGGAGGGCGACCTGTTTGCCTGGAGAGCAAACTGGTCGACGTATTTCCGGATCAACCAGGCCTGGAGATCATTGGGAAAATTGACCGGATCGATCAAGCCGGAGAAGCCGTGCGGGTTATCGACTACAAAAGCGGACGGAATCCCTGGAGAAATCAAAAGCGAGATTCCCTGGGGAGACAAATTGAGCTTCTTCTCGGATACCAGATGCAGCCTTACCTGTATCCATGGCTTGTGAAAAAAGCAGGGATGGGGAAAAGTCCTGAATTTCAATTTGTGTTCCTAGGTGAGAATCCTCCGGTCATACAACCCGCCAGCACAGACTTGACGGCTGAAGACCTGTTGAAGAGTCTCGCTGAAGTATTCACCCAGGGTTATTACTTCCCGACTTCCAGCGAGGCCTTGCAACGTTACCTCGGCTATGAACAGATTTCGCCCTGCGCCTGGTGTGAGTTCATTTCAGTCTGTCGCCGGTTTGAAGGTTCGAGTCCTTATCATGGATTCGATCTGTTCCGACAGAGAGTATCCGAGCGCTTCAAAGCTGCCTGGAAGCTGTTGAATAGTGATGATGACAAACCTGCTGTCTGACCGAGAGGAACGGCGCAGCGCCGTTCTGACGCCGCATCATGCGTTTGTGTGGGCAAGTGCCGGTACTGGCAAGACACACACGCTGACGCTGAGAGCCCTCTACCTGTTACTCCACAATCAGGAAAGGAGCCTCTATACAGCCAATCGCCGTGAAGAGAGGCTGGCTGCCGCCACGCGAGTACTACAGTCAATTGCTTTGACCACCTTCACGCGTAAGGCCTCCGCCGAGATGAAAACTCGACTTTACGAGTACCTCGACGCGATCGTTTCTAACCCCACCTGGGAGGCTTTGGCAAACACACCTCCGGCCCACAAGGACCGTCTTTTCCTAGAAATCGTGGATTCGGCAGTTGCTCATTCACCGCTGAAAAATTATGAGCGTTTTCGACTCGGCGTCGAAGCTCTGGCGGAAAGAGCTTCTGAACTACAGATATCCACCATTCACAGCTTTGCCGCCTCTATTCTTCGCCGCCATCCATTGCAAGCGGAGATTCCACCAAATGTCCGATTTGCCCGCGAAGAAGAGGATGAGGATGAAGTGCAAAGTGTAACCGGCCAACTCATCCAGCGGTGGTGGGAGAGCCGGGCCGGGCGCGATCCAGAGCTGCAACAGCACCTCTCGGTCGTACTCCGGGTAGTCAGCATCTCGCAGATACGAACATGGTTTGCCTGGATTCAGAATTGCCCCTGGATCGGTGAGGAAACCGCCTCCATCCTGAACGGCGAAGACTGTGAGGTCCAATTCAGGGACGCTCTGTCGGCGCTCGTCAAAGAGCTCAGAGGAGTCAGCTATCCCAAAATCAGTCACCGCCGCCAGCAGCTAGAAGCCGCTCTGAAATTAATCCAAAATGACGACATAGATGTCTGGCGAAGGTTGTGCGAGTTCGCCACCGAGAACGAAGATTACTTCTTCCTTACTTCCAGCGGACTACCACAAGCTCTGCGGAACTCGATCAACGCACTTCCCGAAATCTACCGGCAATATTTTCAGGATGCCAGCTTTTTCCATTTTCAGGCGGCCCGGCTTTATTTGCGAAAAGCCCATGCTGAGGCGTGGCGGTCCTGGTGCCACTTGGTCGATGATTTCGCCCGTTGGGCGCCAACCGCCGCAATGAAGGAACTCGGTCTGGTCACTTTTGATGACATGATCCGTCTGGCCAACCAGTTGCTTCGAAGCTCTCCGGAGGTCCGGCGACAGGAGCGACTCAGGCTGCGCGCCTTGCTTGTGGACGAATTTCAGGATACTGACCCTCATCAACTGGAACTTCTGGGCATGCTTCTTGGAACCAGCCCGGATGATAATCATGATGTCCTGGGTTTTTTCGTCGGAGATCCGAAACAATCCATCTATCGCTTCCGGGGAGCCGACGTCGCATCCATTGGACGTTTTCGCCAACAATACAATGAAAGAATTAGACCTCGCACTCCCGTCCAAGAATTCCAACTCGTCACCAGTTTCAGAAGCGT
>DATGOF010000458.1:0-3024 GCA_035306285.1 Acidobacteriota bacterium
AAAGCCAGTGTCTGTCCCTGTCCTGCCATTCCAAGACGCGCGAGCCAGGAAGTGACGGCCCGGCTCAGACGACGCGATGCCGGCACGCTGCAGCAAATCGCCTTGATTAGTCTCCAGCGAAAAAAGGAGAGATCCGAAAAATTGCCGATCCGCAAACAGCTCCGCCCACCCCACGAAAAAGTCTGAGTTCTCCGCGAGTACCACCTCTTCAGCCGATGACGGTGGTATCAATGTTGTTCGTTCCGAATACTCACTTCCATCCGCCCTCCGAAGACGGTGGGTGATTTCAATGGCCTCGTTATTTGGATTGACAACTGTCAGGATGGAATAAAACTGCCCGATTCCAGCTGGCCCGGCAGCTACGTGGGCAAATAATTCACGCCAGGCAAACTTCAGACGATAGACTGCTCCTGCCAAATCAACCACATGCAATTCACCTTGCTCATCTTCCCCGAACGAGACTATAGTCAACGACGTGTCTAGCAGCAGCTTGCTCCTCCACTCCCCCTGTGAAGGAGTGAGGCTCCAGAGCCTGCCGCTTGCATGATCCGCAAAAATATACGATCCCCAAAGGGGCGTTTTCTGTCGGCCTCGATAGACGTAACCACCAGTGACGCCGCGGTCCTGGTTTGTGGTAGGGTACTCGAGTACTGGACGGGTCAATCCCTCCTGACGACATCCGGGAGACGAGTAACACTGAGAGCCCTCCATCTCGTTCCACCCATAATTTCCACCGCGCGTAATAATGTCTACCTCCTCCCACGAGGACTGCCCCACATCACCTAGCATTAGCAGCCCAGTCAGGCGGTCAAAAGAAAAGCGCCATGGATTTCGGAGGCCATAGGCCCAAATCTCGTTTCGAACTTTCTGGCCATAAAAAGGATTATCAGGAGGAATTTCGTAGGCTTCAGTGGCGTCGATATTTATGCGCAGTATCTTGCCCAGCAAATTCTGCAAATTCTGAGCGTTTCCGAGAGGGTCGCCGGCATTTCCACCATCACCAGTTGCGATGTAAAGATTTCCATCCAGACCAAACGCGATCATCCCACCATTGTGGTTTGAAAAAGGCTGATCGAACTCCAGGATTACCTTCTCTGTAGGATTCGCTACATTTTGATTAGTCGAGCTCACGCTGTATTCTGCGATTCTTGTCCGCAGCTGGCCTTCTGCGTCAAATGTATAGTTCACAAAGAAGCGGCCATTTTCGGCGAAATTCGGATGGAAGGCCAATCCCAGAAGCCCTCTTTCTCCACAGCAGCTGACCCGATTCGAGAGATTCAGGAATGGTTCAGACAGCACTGACTCACCATTCCAGACGAGCACGCGGCCTCGCTGCTCCACTACAAACAGACGATTAGATCCATCCCCTGCGTGGGTAACGAAGACTGGCCGATCTAGCCCAGAGATCATCTCTTCAAGACGCACTACAGGTTCTGCCCAGGATGTGACAAGAACCAGAAAGAAAAGGAGAAGTGAAATTCCAACAGAACCCATGAGCCCTACGCTCCTTCTTTGACACTCTATCGGATAGGCGAAGCAAGGAAAACCAAACGAGTAAGTTCTTGAAGCAGCAAAAGGTGCTTAAGGCGCACCCTCGCAACAGAAAATCTTCACAAGAGAATATAGCTGGAGCACGGCAGTCTAGCCAACAGGAAGTCTTTGAAAGAGAAGGTCAACACAGGGTCTGTCACCGGTTACCCTCTGTTTTTCGACCGTCTCCTTCAAAGCGGCCATCACCGTGGCCGTGCTCTCCTGGTCTACCAGCCGGGCATAGTAGACCTGGCTGGTGGCATCGTCGAGGATCGCTATCAGGTGTTGATAGCCCTGGCCCGACAACCACTCATGCCGACTTCCGTCGACATGCAAGAGCATGCCTGGCAGCGGTCGGTGTGGTCTTTGCTTGTAATGGCGGCCTCGCTTTCTTTTGCGAGCCACCAAACCGCCCTCCTGAAGCGCCTTCTTGACCCAGCTGTAGCTCAGCTCGATCTGGTGCTCTTCGTGCAGCTTGTCGACGAAGTGGCTGACGTTGAAGTCGCTGTACACCTCGCGATACAACCTCAACACTTGCTCCACTGTCTCCATCGGCACCCGTTTCGGGGACGGTCGTTGCCGGCGGCGGTCAAACAGCCCGTCATAGCCGTGCCCTCTTCGTATCGCGCCCGCCATCGTCTCATCGTTCGGGGCCTTACCCCGATGATCTCGGCCGCCTGCATCCAGGTGATCTCTCCTCCGATTGCTCTTAAAATCACTTCCTGTACCTCCATTGCCCGTCTCATTTTCGAGCTCGGATGGAGTCCCAACGAAACCTCCTTCCATGCTTCTTGTTAAAGGACTCATCCTAAACTCCCCATTGCGACCGGACACTTCACTTGTCAAACTCACCGGACAGTTCACATGCTACTGATATTGTTCCTTTCCATTGTTGTTTCCTCGTTCGTTTAATAATACTTTCTACATAGCGCGAGGGCGCGAGGTCTCCTGTCTTTAACATAAATTGAGACTCATGCCGATCCTGAGCGCTCCGTATGACCTTCGCGCCATCTTCCCTTTTCTCCCGAGCCTTAGGGCGTTACTGACCTTTACCCTATCCGAGCTATCGATGTCCCTGGATAGAAGACTAGATGCTAGGCCAAACCATCGACCCCGAAATGGGAGTTGAGGCCAACAGGAGCAGAGGCCTGGCACCTTTAACCGTATGGCACCTCTAGCCGTACGGCAACGGAAAGACACAAGTGACCTGGCACCACTAGCCTGGCACCACTAGCCGGGCACCAAGCTGGCTGGCGGTTGAACTCCGATGATGGGGAGTTGAGACCTGGGAAGGGGAGTTGAGACCTGGCACCATTAGCTGCTGGCACCATTAGCCTGCTGGCACCATTGGCCTGACCTCGCGCCATCTTCCCTTTTCTCCTGAGCCTTAGGGCGTTACTGACCTTTACCCTATCCGAGCTATCGATGTCCCTGGATAGAAGACTAGATGCTAGGCCAAACCATCGACCCCGAAATGGGAGTTGAGGCCAACAG
>DATGOF010000459.1:0-2021 GCA_035306285.1 Acidobacteriota bacterium
ACGGCCTGTTTAAGAAGTTTCCTGACCAACTCCGGTCCAAACGACAATTCATCGCCGCACTGTTTGACACTGAAGCTCTGCGGAACCTGCCTTCCCAGATGAATGTCCGCTATAACGAAATCGGTGCCGAGATCGATCTCCTGAATCGAGGAGCTCGTAACGCCTCTACTCCAGGGCTCCCGTTTCGAGTGAAGATCAGCCCTTATTCCCTTCAGGGCAATCGCACGGAGGGCGTGCGCACACAGTTGGGTATCATCGGGCTCCTTCTCGACTCTGAAGGGAACGAAGTAGTTCGCCTGCGAGAGATTTTCCGGGCCCATCTGGGGGCAAAGGAGGTGAGGGAAGGTCGGGGGATAATTTATACGAATCGGCTTTTTGCTCCGCCGGGCGAATACGATTTCAAGCTGGCCGTTCTAGAGATCCCCACCTGGAGAATGACAGTGTTTCAGAATTCTGTCCGGATCGCCCGCTGAGCCTGAAATCGACACTATCCACCCTCGCGCAGCATCGCCCCCGCCCGCTCTCGGGCGTGCGGTTACCACAAGAAGTACCTTAACTCTTGCGTCGCGCCTTGACCTCCTCGATCGCCTCCTTTTGAATACGGTTCATCTCTGCCTGGTAAAGTGCCAGCTGTTCCTCGTCGGAACCCTCGGGAGGAACCTCGATCGGTCCGCCGAAACGAATGACGGCAGGCGTAAAAGGTCGCGGAATGCGGAAGCGATCCCAACTGGGTAAAGACCAGAAGTAAAACGGTTCAATGTGAAATGGCACGATGGGAGCGCCGGTCCGCTGAGCTAACCAGATCGGCCCGGGCTTCACTTGATAAAGTGGACCGCGAGGTCCATCCACGGTGAAGGCTACATCTCTTCCGAGACTAAGATGCCTTTTCAGTTCCAGGAGAGCCCGTACTGCCCCCCGGCTGCTCGAGCCTCGGGCCGTGCCATACCCGAAGCTCTCGATAATCCTGGCGATGTATTCCCCATCGAAATGCTGGGAGGTGATTACGACAATGCCCTGAAAGCGAAAATAGTAGGTGGCCGCAAAGATTTGATTGTGCCAGAAGGAATAGATCACAGGTCTTCCGGCTTCCTTGATTCTGGTCAGCCGCTCAATCTCCCGCGCCTCAAATCGGATAGTGGAGCCAATCAGGTGAACAGCCAGACTGCCGAGTCGACTGATAGCCAGGATCTGAAGGCGCTGGGAAGTCGTGAACTCCGGAGCAGTCGAGGGTCGCTTTTTCATTGGTACTACGCCGGACCCTTCACTCCGAACCCCTTTTAAGCTCCCGGTCCACTTCCAGCATCTTCTCAATGAACTGTTTCCGGTATTGAGCCGCAAAGGGGTTTTCCCTTTCCATATCGAGGAAAAGCTGGTCGGTGTCTCGCTGGACCGTTCGAACCAGCCGATAGAAAGTCTCAGGCCCGAGTGTCGATATTGGCTTGACTCCCCAGTCCAAACGTTTCAGAACCTGGGCGATTAAGTGGAAGATGGCCTGACTCTGCGCGATTTGCTGATCGTGCTCCTCTGGAGTTGTTTCCAGAATGACAAGCTCCAGCGATCGCAAATAATTGCAGATCTGAGAATAGTACTCCGGTCGAATTCTGACCGGGCAGAGGGCGATTTTTAACCCTGCAATCCTTTCCTTTCCGCTGTCTGGGCCAAAGAGCGGGTGAGTGCCCAGAATGTCCACATCAGGAGGGAGAAGCTCAGTCATCCAGGCTACAGGTCGGGCTTTCACACTACAGGTGTCCACCACCAGTTGGCCGGCCCTGAGCAATGGAGCGATCTGCTGGCAGACCTCCTGCATCCGAGAGATAGGCACGGATAGCAGGACCAGCTGATTCTCCACAACCTCAGAGAGAGACGCCTTTTCCGGTACGCCTTCCAACCTGCGGCTATCTTGATCATAGACGCGCACATCAACTGTCTGTCGGAGATAGCGGTAGGCCATCTGTCCGAAGCGCCCGAACCCCAGAAGCCCTACAGTTTTGATTTTCACAACCGGGAATTATAATGGCTCG
>DATGOF010000460.1:0-2500 GCA_035306285.1 Acidobacteriota bacterium
TGGAGCACGCAATCATCAATGCGGAAGATACGCACGGTAGGCGGTTAAAGCTTCCACAGGGTGTCACCGCAATCCTCTACGGTCTTTCTTCTTCTGCGGACATCTTTCCGGAGGATCAAGAATCAACCGTTGACGGTACCAGACTTCGCCTGAGGGTCCTGGGAAAGTCGGTGGAGCTCCGCAGCCCTCTTCTCGGCAATCACAATGTATATAATGTAATGGCTGCTCTGGCCGCCTGCGTTGCGTTCCACTTGCCGATCGATCAGGTCACTTGCGGAATCGAAAGCATGCCTCAGGTCCCCGGGCGCTTCGAAAGGGTCAGCATCGACAAAGATTTCAGCGTAGTTATCGATTTCGCGCATACTCCCGACGCCCTGGCCAACGTATTGAGACTGGCGCGAAGTGTTGCCAAAGGTCGAGTCATATGCGTGTTCGGCTGTGGAGGCGATCGTGACAGAGCCAAACGACCGTTGATGGGCAGAATTGCTGCCGAGTTAGCAGATTTTGTGGTGGTCACCTCTGACAATCCACGATCTGAAGATCCTTTGGGGATCGTTCAAGACATTGCCAGCGGTCTCCCCGGTGACAAGGAAAATTACAAGCTCATCGTGGATCGTCAAGAGGCCATCCGATATGCCCTGGGGTTGGGTCGACAAGGCGATTTGATCCTCCTGGCAGGGAAAGGACATGAAAGATATCAGGAGATCGAAAACAAAAAGATTCCATTCGATGAAAGAAAAATTGTCGAGGAGGTACTTTGCTCATCCTGACCTTTGAGGAAGTACGGAACAGGATCGCTGCAGAGGTGATTGGTACCTGCTCGCTCGAGCCGTCATCTCCCTTTCCTTCGATTTCAATCGATACCAGAACAATTCAACCCGGTCAGGCTTTCCTCGTGATAAAGGGCCCTCGTTTCGATGGCCATCAATTTATCGACGAAGCACTGCGCAAAGGAGCCTCTCAGCTGATTTGCTCCACACAACCGGAGGAAAGGATCACACATCAAGTTCCGACACTTATCGTGGAGGATACTACCCGTGCTCTTCAGAATCTTGGCTCTGCCTGCCGTCAGAAGTGGTCGGGACCCCTGATCGCCGTGACGGGAAGCATGGGGAAAACCACGACTCGATCGTTCCTCGGAACTCTCCTTCGAGAGCGCTTCAATTTGCTCGAAACATCGGGGAACTTGAACAATGAATTCGGCGTTCCGCTGTCTCTCCTTCGACTCCAGCAAGACCATCAACTGGCCTTGCTCGAATTGGGTATGAACCGGGCCGGGGAGATCCGCGACCTGGCACGAATCTGTCGGCCCACTGCCGCCATTCTCACCAATGTCGCGGAGGTCCATCTCGAGTTCTTCGAGGATGTCGAGGCAATCGCTGAGGCGAAAGGAGAGATCATTCCAGAGCTCCCGGCTGATGGGTGGCTTGTTTACAATCGCGATGATTCGCGGGTCGAACGGCTGGCCAGCCGATTCACCGGTCAAAAGATCTCTTTTGGATTTCACCCGGAGAGTGATTTCTGTATCCGTGACTACCGGATCGAGAAAGTCGATCAGATGAGCTTTACCCTGGAGCGTGACGGCGAAATCTACCGGGGCGTGATTCCCATGGTTGGACGACACGCTCTTTACAATCTCGCAGCCGCTACAGCTGCCGCCCGACAGGCAGGCATCTCGCCGGAAGAGATCCTAACGGGTTACCGACGTCTTCGACCGGAGCCGATGCGGGGCGAGATCGCCACCATCGCAGGAATAACCATCTGGGACGAATCTTACAATTCGAATCCGAAAGCGGTCTATTCGCTGCTGGAGACCGTGTCGTCACTCCAGGGATTCACCAGAAAATGGCTCGTCCTCGGCGACATGCTGGAGCTGGGCTTACACTCTCGAGAACTTCATCGCCATCTCGGTCGCGCAATCTCACCGGATGACGTCGACTACCTGGTAACCGTCGGCAATCTAGCCCGTTTCATTGGCGGGGCTGCTATTGACGAGGGATTCTCCGACGAGAGGGTGCACCACTTCGAAGACTCGAAAGCAGCCGCAGAAGCTCTTTCCAAACAGGTAACGGCCGGAGATCTCGTGCTCATTAAAGGGTCCCGAGGTGTCAAAATGGATCGTATCGTCGAGCGGCTAAAGGAGGTACGCGTATGATCTATCACCTCCTTTACCCACTCCACGATGAATTCTCGGTTCTAAATGTCCTCCGCTATATCACCTTCAGGACCGCCTATGCCTCGCTCACCGCGCTGTTTCTTAGCATGTGGCTCGGACCTTGGGTGATCCGAAGATTACAGCAGTTTCAAATCGGCCAGTATATCCGTGAGGACGGCCCGAGCAGCCATCATGGAAAAGCCGGTACGCCAACCATGGGCGGTATTTTGATAGTGATCAGTATCATTATCCCGACGTTGCTCTGGGCTGATCTCACCAATGCCTACGTCTGGGTGGCGTTGACTGCACTCCTGTTCTTTGCGGCCGTCGGTTTCGTGGACGACT
>DATGOF010000461.1:0-6390 GCA_035306285.1 Acidobacteriota bacterium
AGCAGCAATATGACTCGAGGAACTGTTGTTAGACGAACCATGACAAACCTCCTCTCCGGCGACAGGATTTCCTGAACTTAAGGAATGCAATTGCTTCTATTGTCTCCGACTGCAGGGG
Organism: Acidobacteriota bacterium; assembly: GCA_035306285.1. GTDB lineage: Bacteria > Acidobacteriota > UBA6911 > RPQK01 > JAPXNP01 > DATGOF01. The sequence goes on from DATGOF010000461.1 coordinate 119, forward strand.
GCTCCTCAAGTGAGAGAAAAAAAAACGGCCCTTACTACGGCGCAACAAGTGATTTGTTTTGGAGTTATTGACGAAAACCGGAAGATCGGCGAGGACTGGTGAGAAGCTCGAAACTGAGCCTCTCACCAAAACAATACGGAGTGACCTTACCTAGCCCTTGAGGATTCTGCGAACCACCCAACCGGCAAAAACAATCCCACCGATAAAGGCTGCAACCACTATCGGATCAAGATGGGGATGGGCGTGTGCAAAACCTGTCTCGTGTAACAGTGGTAGCATCATACCGAAAGCCTACACAATGCAGCAGCCGGCGTCAATCGAATTTGGCACGTCCTCATAGTGGGCAGATGTGACCGATTCTTAGAGCCGACTGAAGAACTATCCAAGCGCCACATCCAACACCATCATCACAATGAATCCGGCAATCAACGTCAGGGTTGGCAGGTCAGTGTCTCCCGCCCTCTGTGATTCGGGAATGACTTCCTCCACGACCACGAAAATCATTGCTCCGGCCGCAAAGCCGAAGGCATAGGGGAGCAGCGGACGAGCGATCAATACAGCCGCCGCACCGAGCACACCGGCAATCGGTTCTACCATCCCTGAAAGCTGTCCGTACCAGAAGCAGCGAAAACGAGAGATCCCTTCGCGGCGCAGAGGCAGCGAAACCGCCATGCCTTCGGGAAAATTCTGAATTCCAATACCGAGAGCGAGAGCCACGGCGCTTCCGATTCCGGCGGTCGATTCGCCGAGTTCGGCGGAACCAAACGACACCCCCACTGCAAGGCCTTCTGGAATGTTGTGCAAAGTGATCGCCAAAATGAGAAGGGTCGTCCTTTTCCAGGCTGTGCTGATACCTTCCGCCGCCGACTTTGGTTCATAGATGTGCAGATGGGGAAGCAACTTATCTATCAGCCAGACAAATCCGGCACCAACAGCAAACCCAACAGCCGCCGGAAGCCATGCCGGTAACTCTCCATCCTCCGCCATCTCGATGGCAGGTGCCAGCAATGACCAATAGCTTGCTGCAATCATGACACCCGCCGCAAATCCAAGAGACCCGTCCAACAGTTTCCGGTTATAAGAACGGGTGATAAAGACCAGTGAAGCTCCAAGCGCGGTCAAGAACCAGGTAAAGCAGGTGGCAATAAGGGCTTGAACCAGTGGATGATAGCCTTCAATTAACTCGATCACCGTGGAAAGAATACCCTAACGGGGCGACGAATGCCTGACGAGGCAATATTGCCGGGCACCAAGTCGATTTAACTAAGAGACACAGGGGACACAGAGGGGTAGCAAACAGGCAGGAATGCCCGCGCTACCAGGACCGGATCAAGATCCTGGTACTCGGTCTTTACCGCCCTTTCTGTCAGCCTAGCGGGCGACTGGATATCCCGCGGACTAACACGGGGCGACTCTCTACGCTGAAGGCGTGGAACAATCCAAGAGCCTGCGGCAAGCCGACGGCGCTGCCCCAGGACTATGGCATCCAATACACCCTCCTGTCCTGAAGAGACACCAGAATTGTTTCCTTAGACGGCCAATTTGCGGTGGACGAATCATGTTGTACCTACAACATAATTTGGGGCACCGCCGTTCCTGGGGTCCGGCTGCGGCCAGGCTACCAATTGTTGAGTGCCTTCGCGACAAGAGTACTATGCTGAAAGCAAGAGACTTTCACCGCAGAGCACAGCCTGCGAACTCCTTAGCTCTGTGGTAACAAAGCTCCAGTCGATGCGACGGGATCCGCTCTTCTGCCCGCCAGTAAGCTCTCCAATGTCTTACCTAACTCCACCAGTGTAAACGGCTTCGTCAAGACTGCACTGAAACCGTACTTCTGATAGTTGGCCATGACCGGATCTTCGGAATATCCGCTGGACACAACAGCACAAATCTGGGGGTCAATCTTGCGCAATCTTTCTATGGCTTCTTTACCCCCCATCCCTCCCGGAATCGTCAGGTCGACAATCAACGCATCAAATGGATCCCCTTCCTCCATGGCGCGGGTGTAGTGCTCAATCGCCTCCAGACCATCGCTGGCAGCGGTCACCTCGTAACCCAGCTCCTGCAGTAGTTCTACAGTGCAGTCGCGGATGATCTCTTCGTCATCCATCACCAGAATTCGGCCGCTGCCTCGGATGACCGTCTCATCAACCGTTTCCGGGTCCTCCGGCACCACAACAAGAGAAGCAGGGAGATAGAAAGAGAAGGTGGTACCTCGATTAACTTCAGATTCGACGGTAATCGCCCCTCCGTGCCGGTGAATGATGGAGTAGGTACTGGCCAGCCCCAGACCGTGCCCTTTCGGCTTTGTTGTGAAGTAGGGATCAAAAACCCGCTTTATCGCTTCAGGAGGTATACCCACTCCTTCATCTTTCACTCTAACGCGGACATAACGGCCCGGCAGCAGCTCAGCAACCGGTTCTTCTTCTGTGATTTCAAGATTGTCGGCCTGAAGAAGGATCGTCCCGCCCCCTGGCATAGCCTGTTCAGCATTGATGACGAGATTATTGATGACCTGACTCATCTGCCCTGCGTCTATCTCAACAGCCCACAGGTCAGGATCAATCTCGAACTCACAGCGGACATTCGATCCGCGAAGTGCAAAGCTTGCTGATTCACGAAGAAGCTCGCTAATAGAGGCCGTTTTCTTGATCGGAGTGCCGCCCTTGGCAAAGGTTAACAGCTGCTGTGTCAGGGCGGTGGCCCGGTTGGTCGCTTCTTCAATACTTTCCAGAAAGCTTAACGGTTCGCGACCTTTCTTAGCTGCCATTCGAGCCAGCTGAGCCTTCAGCAGAATACCGGAGAGAATGTTGTTGAAATCGTGAGCGATACCTCCAGCCAGAACCCCAATCGACTCCAGTTTCTGAGCCTTAAACAGTTCCTCCTCCATCCTCTTTTGATAGGTGATATCCCGGAAGACAACCGCCACCCCCACCACTCTCCCGTCCCTGTCTCGAATGGGGGCGCTGCTCAAGGCGATGCTCTTCCGCGTACCGTCGCGAGTGATAATCTGGAGATCCTTCCCTTCCTGGTTCAAAATCTCGCCCGATCCGAGGACCTGCTCGGAGAAATCATCCACGACTTTGCCGGTGTCCTGGTGAACGATATGGAAGACTTGCGAAAGGGGCCGGCCTGAAGCCTCTCCTTGAGTCCACCCCGTGAGCTCCTCAGCAGCAGCATTGACCAAAAGGACTCTACCCCTCGTGTCGGTGGTTATGACTCCATCCGCGATACTTCGCAGGGTAACGGCCAGCCGCTCCTTTTCAGAAGCAAGCTCTTTCTCGGCGGCGATACGATCTTTCACCTCGATGAGAAGCTGGCGATTTGCTTCTCTGAGTTCCGCAGTTCTCTCCATCACGCGAATCTCGAGCTCTTCCTTGGCCTTCTGGAGCGCCTTCTCGGCTTCGATCTTCTCGGCCAGTAGCCCTTCAACCTGCTCCAGATGTTCCTGTGTCTGGCGGATGCGATTCAGATTCAGCCGGTACGCGTAGTAGGTCAGCAACACAACGGGGATCGCTACTATCAGCGAGTAAAGCGTGTTCTCTTCGAACCAGAGGAAAGTAATTGCCGCAAGAGATGCACCGGCCAGGTGGGTAATCCAGGCCCAGACAAAATTGTCTTTCCAGGTTTGAAAAACCGCCTGTCGTGTACTCAGGGAAACTGCGAAAGCGATAATTCCCGTATTCAAGCCGAAGTAGATAAGGCCGCACAGGCCCGCCTGTACAAGAAAACGGGTCGGCTCGACGATTCTTCCGGGAATCACGGGTGGAGGTGCTCCGTGCAGCTGATAGAAGATGTAGGCCACCACCCAAGAAACTACAACCAGCTGCGCAATATTGAAAAACTGCTTGTACCGCTTTGTGACGCTGGCTCGGAAGTTCATGATCAGGCCTTCGACAGCGGCAGTCATGACAGCCACGGCAGGGCCAAAGAGGAGAATGGCTGAAAACACAAAGACATCAGCCATCGTGATTGAAACTGATTGCGCCCGCCGGCGGGATAGCGGCAGAGTGACGGTGAAGTGGCTGGCGATGAGGGTCAGAAAGATAAGCGACACCCAGTGCAGATCACTCCGCGAGAGAACTTCTACAAGGGCGTGGGTAAAGAGCACGAAGCCCACAATAATGACTGAAAGAAGGTAGATACGAGCACCTCCAGGAAGTTGATCTTGGCCGAATATCAACGACTCGACCCGTCCCTTGAGGCTCGTCCCAGAAACCGCATTGAACGGTCCCTGGTTTTCCTGCTCTCGTTGCATCATTATGCGCCCTCTTCGATCCCTCGCTTGGATCAAACAGGCGGGGTCATCCTACAGATACACTGGTGTGCCAAAAGTATTTTCGAGAAGATCAGTAACCCGCTCCAGGCGGATCGGTTTGAGCAGGACACCACAGAAGCCGTACTTGCGGAAGTTGACTACTACTTCATGGTGAGGATCACCACTCGTAACGACAGCTTTGAGGTTGGAATCGAAATTTTGCAACAGTGAGATGACTTTCCCCGCTCCCGTGCCTCCTGGAATGATTAAATCCATGATAACCAGTTGAAAGGGATCATCCTCTTGATAAGCCTGCTGGTATGCGGTGACTGCCGCCGCCCCATCGGCAACCACAGTGACCCGGTAGCCGAAGCCCTCGAGGAGTTCCTGAAGACATTCCTGAATGATCGGCTCATCGTCCATCACCAGAATTCGCGGCACCACCGTGTTTTCTCGATCAGTCTTGTTTCTATTCACTTCAGCCTTTCAGTGGTTTGTTTGGTTACCTCTGCTCATCTCTGCTGAAAACCCTACCCTTAATCCGTGCATATGCCGCAACCATGTAGAGGTCTCAGAAATCTGCTGCAGCAAGAGTCTAGCCCTTTACAAGAGAAATCCTGCTACAGCTGCAAGATTGTACACTTCAGCCCGAATCGACTCTTCACTGTGCTCATCGGCAATCCAGGCGGACTACTTTAGCCAGATCAGATCTCAATTTAGGTAGATTTCGAAAGGATTACATCCACCCTTTTCTCTTGAAGTAGAGAAGCAGGCCAGCCGAGACCGCGATCATGATCCCCCATATGACTGGATAAGCCCACTGCACATGCAACTCAGGCATGTAGTCGAAGTTCATGCCATACACGCCGACGATAAAAGTCAGAGGGATGAAGATGGTGGCGATCATCGTCAACACCTTCATAACTTCGTTCAGGCGATTGCTGGTGATTGAGAGATGAACATCCATCAGACTTGACGTGATGTCTCGATAAGACTCGACGATGTCGATGACCTGTACCGTATGATCGTAAACATCTCTCAGATAAATTCGTGTCTGTTCGCTGATAAGATCGCTGTCTTCGCGAGTCAGGAGACTCACGACATCTCGAAGCGGCCAGATCGAACGACGCAAGAAAATCAACTGACGCTTCACTCCGTGGATGTGCTCGAGAGTCTGCGTGGTCGCGTCATCCACTGCCTCGTCCTCCAGGGTCGCAAGCCGTTCGCCCATTCCTTCCAGCACGAGAAAATAATGGTCTACTATGGAGTCGATCAGTGCGTACGTGAGGTAATCCGCTCCGCCTCTTCGAATTCTGCCTCGGGCAGCCTGTATTCGCGCTCGAATCGGATCAAAAATATCACCCGGCAATTCTTGGAATGAAAGAACGTAATTGCGCCCCAGAACGAAGCTCATTTGCTCGCTGGTGATCTTGAAGTCATCATCCAGTGAAAGCATCCTGAGCACGATAAATAGGCAGTCGTCGTACTCATCGGTCTTCGGCCGCTGATCGCTGGTGAGGATATCTTCCAGAAGCAAAGGGTGGAGCTGAAAGAGTTGTCCGATCCGCTCGATTACCGGTACGTCATGGATCCCGTCGATGTCGATCCAATTGACCGCCGGTCTTTCCCTCAGAGGAAAGACATCGTCAATTCGGTCAACATACACATCTTCAAGATAATCGTCGTCATAGCGAATCAATCTGATCCGGACGGGTTCAGTACGCTCCCGCCCGATGTGGATGAGACTTCCTGGAGAGGTGCCCGGCTTCTTGTCCGTTCGCTTGCGAACCCTTTTCCTGACAATTCGCCGCAGCGCTCGGCCTGGTTCCTCGAACAATTCAGCGCCTTCCTTTCCTTTTATCTTTTACCGGAACGCTAGCCCGCATTTCTCAAGGGGCTTTCCGGGACCGGGTAAAGTGATCGAAAAAGCACTCAAGATTCGAGCCGATTGATGGGATAGAGCACGAAATTGCCGTGTGCTCGGCTACGGTGGGGGTGAGAGGCGGAAATTTCT
>DATGOF010000462.1:0-14928 GCA_035306285.1 Acidobacteriota bacterium
TACGTTCTTTCAGAAACTAGAAGCCAAGGAGAAGGAGAAGCCCGGTCGCTTTTCAGGCTTTTTCCGGACTCATCCGCCTGTTGAATCCAGAATCCAGAAAGTTGAGCAAGAGATAACTTTTCTTCCTCCTAAAGAGGAATACATCGTAAGCACTTCTGAGTACAACCGGGTCAAGTCCCGACTCATCGCGCTCGACAACAAGCAGCTAGTGGCCGGAGCCGAAGGCGAGGGCTCTGTAAAGAGGCCCACCCTGAAGCGAAAGACCAACACCGATCGTTCGGAAAGGGAGGAACCTGAGTTGCAGGGTGACCGTCCAACGCTAAAGCGCCCGTCGTTGAAGCGGGACGGAGAAGACAACTAGTTCCGTGCCGGTTTAGCCACTCGAGATGCCTGTCAGAGGATCGCCTTTCGGCGGTCCTCTTTGTTTTGTCCTTGGCTTTCTTATTTCCTTCCTAGAAGGGGCAGAACAAAAGGCTGTACTTCTCCTTGACAGATTCTTTTAAGCGCTCCACTCCCGTTTTTCGGGCCAATCCTGGAATTGTATAGGCCGGGCTTTAGCTTAGCTGAAACAAATCCGCTACCGGATACGTACAGCAAAGTGATATCAGGGGTCCGGACGGGAATTAGAACCAAGGAGACGAAAATGAAATCTTTCCACCTTCTGCTGGCGGCAGCCAGTCTTTCTTTCTTTTTTAGCTGGGGAATGGCCCAAAATGATCCAGCGTCTGCTACTTCCGTTCAGGAACCAGAACAGGCGCCTTCTGCTTTGATCGGTGGCCGTCAACCAGAAGCGTACGAAGAGCGCGTACGGCGGGAAGGATCTGTTATGGAGCTTTCCCTGAGAGACGCCATTCGCATGGCGCTGATAAACAACCTGGAACTGGAGATCGAAAACTACAACGAGGATCTTTTCCGAGAACGCATTATTGGAACGCGCGGCTTTTATGATCCAATGCTGAATCTCACCCTCCAGTGGAATTCTTCGGAACAACCGAATACGAGTATTCTGGACGCCGGGCAGGGGATACCAACCCGTATCTTCAAACGCTGGGTCTTCAATACGTCACTCAACCAGAATGTTCCCGGCGGCGGGGCGCTGACGGTCGATTTTAACAATGACCGATTCACCACCAACAGCGCCTTTAACTTCATCAACCCGCAATACGGCGCCGACTTCGGAATCACCTTCACGCAGCCGCTCTGGAAAGGTTTTTTGGAGACTCAGACCGAGCGACAGATCAAGATCTTTAATCTGGACACGGAGATTAGCGACCGCCAGTTTGAACAGCGAGTCTCGGAGGTCATTCAGCAGGTGGAAAACCAGTACTGGGAGCTGGTCTTTGCCATTGAGAACTATGAAGCCCGCAGGCATTCTCTGCAACTAGCCCTGATTCAGTACGAGAACAATCAGCGCCGTGTCGAAATTGGTGTTATGGCCCCCATAGAGATCACTGCGTCAAGGGCTGAAGCAGCCGCCAGGGAGCAGGAGATGATCCAGTCAGAGGTGCAGATCATTAACGCCCAGAATGCCCTGAAGCACCTGCTGGCGCCGGATCCCCAGGCGAGCATCTGGAATGTCACGCTGCTACCGACAGATCAACCGGTCGTTCAAGACGTCACGGTTACACTGGAGGAGGCCATCAATACCGCCTTACAGAGACGCCCGGAATTGGACCAGATTCGTCTCCGTCTGAGCCAGAACGAGGTGGACCGCGCCTATTTCCGGAACCAGGGAAAACCTGCCGTCAATTTGATCGCTGGTTTAATCTCAACCGGTACATCCGGTGAAGTCTTTATGAGCCAGCTCGCTGACCTGGATGGAGACGGTGTACCAGAGACGCCAGTCGGACAAGTACCGAATCCGAATAGCCCCTTTTATGGCAACTTTTCCGACGCGTGGAGTCAGGCCTTCGGATATAACTACCTTACCTACAATGTCGGTCTGAATGTTCAGATCCCGATCCGGAATCGGACCAGTGAAGCCCAGCTCGCTGAAGTGGCTATAACCGAACGCCAGCTCCAAAGTCAGCTGAAAAATGCTCAACAGACAGTCATTGTCGATGTCCGTAATGCCTTTGAAAGCATTGCCACGCAGCGAAAACGGCTTGAAGCGGCGACAGTGGCCCGCCAGCTATCCGAAGAGCAGTTGGAAGGCGAGAACAGGCGCTTTGAGGCAGGGCTCTCCACAAACTTCGAGGTTCTACGATACCAGAGGGACCTGGCTGAAGCCCAGGTGCTCGAGCTACGAGCCAAGGTTGACTACCAGCTGGCTCTGACGGCGCTGCAGAAGGCCACCTTTACTATTGTGGATGAGAGCGAAATCGTAATAGCCAAGCGAGAGAATGGAAGCTGAGGCCGGCGAAAGTCACCACAGGTCTAACCGGCGGGAGCTGAGTTTGTCTGAACAACCATCCAGTGGAATGAGGCTGAGATCACAGGGTATCGCCAGATCGGTTCTCTATAATGCCTCTTTATGATAGCTGAGTCGGTTCTGGTGTTTCTTTTCGGGCTTGCGATCGGGAGTTTTCTGAATGTTTGTATTTATCGTCTCCCTCGTAATATGTCGATTGTCCGCCCCAGGTCGCGTTGCCCTCACTGTGATTCACCGGTCCGTCCCTGGCAGAACATTCCGATTCTGAGCTATTTCATCTTGCGAGGCCGTTGTGCATCTTGTGGGGCGTCCATTAGCTGGTTCTACCCCGTCGTCGAGATTCTAACAGCATTCTTGCTGCTGTTGGCGTACCTGGAGTTCGGACTCACCGCTCCTTTTGTGGTGAACGGTATTCTCTTTTGCCTCTTGATCATCCTTGTTTTTATCGACCTTTTCGAGAGGATTCTGCCCAACGTAATTACTCTCGGCGGTGCCGTGGTCGGCTTTTTGCTTTCTCCTTTGCAATCGACCGAGCTGCTTCGTCCCCTCCCATCAGGTTTGGCGGAAGCGCCGGTAGCAGGGGCCCTTCTCGCGTCGCTGGTTGGCGCTTTGCTAGGAGGCGGCTTTCTGTGGCTAGTGGCTGCTCTTTACTTTCGCATCCGGAAGATCGAAGGAATGGGGTTTGGCGACATCAAGATGATGCTGATGGTAGGAGCTTTTCTGGGGTGGCAGTTCACCTGGCTCACTATTTTTCTCGGGTCTTTGCTGGGAGCCCTACTTGGCTCGTTGTACATAGCGGTTTTCGGTCGGGGCAGGATGTATGAACTCCCATTTGGAACTTTTCTCGGGATCGCAGCGATTATTGTCGTTTTCTACGGACCGGAATTTATCGACTGGTATTTCACCGTCGTAATCTAGAAAAATCTTCCACCCGCTTCGTAGATCTCCTTTCTTCCGCGTAGTTTCCAGTGAAAGGAGGAAAGCGAAATGCCTAGATCATTTGTTCTAATCTGCCTGTTTCTGGTCCTGACTGGAAGCTTTGTGGGATCGATGATGGCTGTCCTGCCCGGGCTAGCCCAGAATTCCAGCCAGGCAGAAAAGGTGGACCTGAATTCTGCTACTCAGCAGCAGCTTGAGGCGCTACCCGGCATCGGTCCCAGGACGGCTGAGCGGATCATCCAGTTCCGTGAAGAAAACGGACCGTTTCGGCGAATTGAGGACCTCATGAACGTCCCCGGCATTGGAAAGAAAAAATTTGAGCGACTAAAGGAACTGATTCGAGTCGGACCGGCAGCGGATAGCGGGTCCTGAATGGACAAGAAGTCGATCGGCTCGCTACCGAGGTGCGGTGCGGGCCGATCGGATTTGTCCCTCACGACCAACCTGCATTACAAGGCTCGAGGTGGCAAGTGAAAGCAAAATCCGGTAGATTGTAGGGCGTGAAAACATCATTAGAAGGAATCTTTCCCCCCGTTACGACACCGTTTGACTCCTCAGGCGAAGTCGATTACCAGGCCTTCCGCGAGAATCTTGAAAAGTATTGTGAACTTGAGCTGAGTGGAGTACTGATACTTGGATCTACCGGCGAATCCGTTCACCTCACTGAGACGGAACGTCTGGAGTTGGTTCGGGTTGCCAGCGAGACTGTGCCCGACGATAAGAAGCTGATAGTCGGTGTTTCCAATCCCGCCCTCCGCCAGAATCTCCATTTCCTGTCACAGATCGAGAAATTTCGAATCGACTCGGTTTTGGTTAGCGTCCCTGCTTACTATAAGAACAGGATGAACGGCGAAGCTTTAAGGAATTTTTTCTTCGCCATAGCGGAGTCGTCGAGGTTTCCGGTTCTCCTCTACAACATACCTCAGTATTCAGGCATTGAATTGGGTGCTGAACTTGTGAGGACGCTTGCCGAGCACGACAGGATTGTGGGAATGAAGGACAGCTCGGGAAACCTGATTTATTTACAGGGTATACAGCAGGCCACCAGGGACAGGGACTTCGAGGTCGTCGGGGGATCCGCTGAAACAATGCTGCCTGCCTGGATCCTTGGTCTCCGAGCCGGAATTTTCGCCGTTGCCTGCGTGGTGCCTCAACTGGTGTTAGACATCGCGGCAAGTGCCACCGAGAAACGGTCGGATGCCAGTCAGAAGCAGGCTGAACTCTTTCGGATATCTTTCCTGCTGGTCAAGTCTCTTGGTATCGCAGGAATCAAGTACGCCATGGATTTAATGGGTTTTCGTGGTGGAGAGCCCCGCGCTCCACTTCTCCCTCTGTCGGCCGATCAGCGAAACGCAGTGGAATCAGTGCTGGAACAGTCGATGCCGATAAAGACGGGTTAAGTCGGAGTCGCAATCTATGGATGTGCACTGTATCGATTATCGGAAACTGCCCGGACAGAATCCGCTCTTTCTTTCCTATCTTTACAATCCGGAAAAGGTTGCTTCTTTTTATCACACCTTTCCCTTTTCCCTTGAAAAGGTAAAGACACGGGCGCAATCCGTCGGCTCAGTTCGACGATTCCCCCGCTCCCTGCTTGTTTCTTCGTTGCGGCAGTTCAACCGCCAGATCTCTGAAGACTCGGCGGTAGAGTCGAATCTCAGGATGCTCGAAGACCCAGATTCGGTAGCAGTGGTAACCGGTCAACAGGTGGGACTTTTCGGGGGACCTGCGTATGGCGCATACAAAGCCGCGACTGCTCTTAAGGTTGCAGAACAATTGAGGTCTGAAGGGATCAAGGCAGTACCCGTTTTCTGGCTGGCAGCCGATGATTCTGATTTTCAAGAAGTGCGTTCCACTTTTTTTCTCGATCGCAAGGATCGAGTATTTGAGGTGCGCTATCCCGATACTCGGAGTAACAACGAGCAGATGGCGGGTACGGTCGAGCTGAACCACGTTGAAGGCGCCCTGGAGCTATTTCAGTCGAGGCGCTGGAACAGTCAGTTCGCCACCTTCGTCGATGACTTGATTGCTACCAGTTACGTCCCCGGACGGAGCTTCCGCCACTCCTTCGGTGCCTGGATGGGTAAGCTTTTTCAGGGATCCGGACTCCTGTTTTTCGACCCGTTAACAGGCGATCACACGAAGCAGCTGGGTGAATTTTACCAAGTTGTGATCGAAAACAGAGACGCCCTGGTAGCCTCTCTCAAAGAGCGGGGGGCCGCTCTCGAGGAAGCTGGCTTTTTGCCCCAGGTCTGGGTGGACGATGCAGAGTCACTGCTTTTCTGGATTGACGGAAAGTATCGTTACAAGTTGGAGTATGAAAAGGGTGAATACAGGGCCAAGCAAAAGCGGTCAATCCGATTATCGTCCAGTGAACTCGTGAGCAGGCTGAAGGCCGGTTCTGTTCGATTAGGGCCGAATGTTTTGCTTCGCCCCATCCTCCAGGATTACTTGCTGCCGACTGCAGTCTACATCGGTGGACCTGCAGAAGTTGCTTACTTCAGCCAGCTAACGGCGATCAGTCGCTTCTGGGATCTGGAAATGGCGATTCTGCCAAGAGCGGCTTTTACGATCATTGACACGGAAACCCGTCACCTGTTGCAAAGCTACCGCCTCACTCCGGAACAGGTGCTGGCTTCCTCGAAACTGGATTTGACGGAAAAAGTGTTGCGCGGGCTGGAGGTTCCATCACAGACTCTGCGTCGTTTCGACGACCTTAAGAGGAGCCTGGGAAACCAGATTGACGAACTGGAATTGGTACTTCGTCGAGAGGACCCGACCGTTGCCGACATGCTCCGCAATGCCTCCAGAAAAATCGATTACCAGATCGAGAAGGTGAGTCGTCGCTACATTTCCAACCAGCAAGAGCGCAATGGAATCCTGGGAAATCGCCTCGCTTCTCTTCACAATCGCCTACTGCCGGCAGAGCAGCTTCAGGAACGAAAGCTTAATTTCAACCAGGTTCTCCTTCAGGCAGGACCCGATTTCCTTCCTCAACTACTGAAGGAGCTTCATCCCTTTTGTCTCTCTCACCGATTACTCTATATGTAGCAGCAGCCTGAGGGTTCGCCACAACGGTTGTCGGTCTACGCCAGGCGTCTGAAGGTGAGTCCTCACTCAGCCGCCGGCAGACTGATCAGATTTGCCAGCAATCGGTATGCACCCGGTACTCCTGCGGGCAATTGTCGCCACAGACCCAGCCCAAGATAAATCCACTGTCCCTCTCCATAATCGGCCACGACCAGAGACCCGAGTTTTTCGCCGGCATTATATTCAAAGGGATCCCGCATCGAGATCAGATCCCGATATTGTGGGCTCTTCTCGCCCGCAAAATAGAGCCCTCTTTCCTGCACCCAGTTGGCCCAGTCTTCGGGTCCAATCTGGTTGGGCACGTTGAAAACAGGGTGCTCGGGTTCCAGCAACTCAACCGGGGCCTTCTCGTCGGTTACCCGTCCATAGCCGATCGTCAGTGGGAAAGGAGTGAAGGGACTGGGATCAGAGGGTCTTCCGCTGGAAGAAACAGCGTTCAATTCGTACTTGTTGTACTGAACAATCATCACGCCACCTCGACGAACCCAGTCGAGCAGCCTTTGGTTTTGATCTCGCAGATCCTGGCGGTTAAGATAGGCTCGGACACCGGTCATGATCACGTCGAATTGGTCTAGATCGCCGGACGCCAGATCCTCCTCCGAAAGAAATGTGTAGTCAACTCCGAGTTGAGTCAAAGCAGCCGGAACTTGATCACCGACGCCGTCGATGTAACCGAGTTTGATCCCCGAAGCTACTCGGACGTCGAAAGCTTTGGCAGCTAGGAGAGAGGGTTCGTAATGCAGTCGCTGAGGAATGTGCTGGTAGTCAATAATCTGATGCCCGGTGCGGTACGTTTGTCCGTCCACCTCTGCAGTAGCCACGATCTCATACTCTCCTTCCCGCAGATCTTTCGGAGGGATGACGCGAAACGTCGTCGTGACTGACTGATCCTCCTGTTCGAACTGGAGTGAAGTGCTCGGGGGCTCACTTCTCCAACCGGCCGGAAGCTCGAGCGACAGCCGCGCACTGGTGGGCTCGTTTCCACGATATAGGGCGGACACTTTGATCTCTTTTTCAGTGGCGGAATCATTGGTTGAAAAGATGCAGATGGCTGGGTCTACTGTCACGGAAACCTTCGGTACCACCATCAACTCGTGGCGCTGCTCTCCTCCAACCCAGGGTCCCTCGTAGCGGTGTTGGGCCGCTTCCTCGGTGGAAGCTGTCACATCTCCGCTGCGGTAATGGAGTCGAACCCTCACCGGAAAATCAGGCCAGGGCTGGCCGAATTGTTCGGGATCTTTCAGCTCGTATCGATCAACGGCCGGATCAAATCTGTGCCAGTATCGCTCCGTGATCGAAGCGTTCGCGGCTGCGGAGACGACGAATGTCACCTCAGTGATACTGCCGCCGGGAAGAGACTCGGGCACTTGTGAAGTCGGTTTCACCGACCAGCCCTCCGGCGTTTGTACGCTGAGCTCACCGACCCCCAAATGGCTTGTCCCTCCGTTGATCAGATTCACTGTCAAATCAAATGTTTGTCCTGGAACTATCTTTCCATCCGCGGCGATTACCTGCATTTTCAGTTGGTGGGCATGGCGGAGCGCCTCTTGGAACTGTCGTTCCTTTTGAGCCAGAATGAAATCCGCCTCATATCGAGCCTCTTCGCCGATTTCGGAAGAACCAACTTGTTGGCGGAGTGATCTCACCTTCGCAAGACCCCGTGCAAGATGCGGACCGGTTTGACTCGGGTCGCTCCAATTGAAGGCCGCTACGGCCTGATCAATTTCCTTCTGAATCGCGTCCAATTCGGCTTTCAAGAATTCAGGTTGTTCTGTTTGACTTCCGAGACGCGACCCCAGTGAAATCAACGTTGTCTCAATGCCGTCGAATAAATCGCTCTCAGGTGCAGTCGCAGAGACTTTCGAATCGATGAGATGCCAGCGGGACGCATATGGGCGGGGTAGGGGTGGTACCTGCGACATTCCCTGACAGCGGTGCATGGAGCGGGCCATTAAGCCAACAGTCTGGTAAGTGGCGCCAAGGAGCGGATCATAATCTCCGCAGTCCACTGACAGGACGGACCCGCTGGTTCCTGGATTGCCGCCGCCCCAACCAACTCGCTCGTAAATTTTTTTTGCCTGCCAGGGACGCAATCCCTCCTGGATTTGCTCGGGAAAGCGCGATGGATCTCCGGCCGCATGATAAGCCTCCAGCGCAATCTGTGCCGAAGCCTGGTGATGCTGTCCTCCACCTTCGCCAAAGCGGGGCAGAGTCACGATGACGTCGGGGCGGTAACGACGTATAATTCGGACGACATCAGACAGAATCTCCTCTTTTCCCCACTTCTCAAAGGTCTCCTCTACGCTGTAAGAGTATCCAAACTCGTAGGCACGGGAGAAAAACTGTTCGGCGCCATCGTAGCGGTGAATGGCCATCAGTTCGCCGGTACGGATCAGTCCAAGCGCCTCGAACAGCTCGGGCCCGATCTCATTCTGCCCTCCCTCACCGCGGGTTAAGGTCAACAAACCGGTTCGAATTCCCCGGCCTCGGCTGAGCATCACGAGGAGTGGGTTATCTTCATCGTCGGGGTGGGCCGTGATATGGAGCAAGGACCCGGTCGTCGATAATTTTCGCAGAGCCAGTCCAAGGCCAGTCACTCCCTCGTCGTAATGGAGTGGTTGCAGCTGGGACAGGGACGGCATAATAAGCGCCGTCAGAGAAAGGACTAGTATGGCGAGGCGGAAACACTTCTTAGATGCTCTCATTTCTTATCCTTTCTTATATGCCGGATCGGACGGTCTGGTGGAAATCCTCACAGGCAACCAGGACTTCCCCAGGGACGGCTAAAACTCACAGGCCGGTTCCTTATTTCATCACGCTTTCTATGTCCTTTGCAGTCGGCGGCTGATAGAACTGATCGTAATACCCGTCAGGACTACCATTCCAGCGCCTACTATGTTGTACCAGAGAAACGAAATACTGGTAGTAATAGAAACAAATGCTACCGATGTCATACCTGCCAGCAAACCAATGAAGGCTCCCGTGGCAGTACAACTTCTGAAACCGAACGCCAAAATGAACACCCCCAGTAAGGATCCATAAAAGAAAGAACCGAACCGGTTTACTACCTCAATTAAAGATCCCAGATGGGCTGCATACATGGCAACCAGGCAGGCCATGAGTCCCCAGAATGCAGTCGCAAGTTTCGAGAATCGAAGATAGTGGGCGTCGGTTGCATCTTTGCGAATGTGGCGTCGGTAAAAATCGATGACGGTTGCAGTGGACAGTGCATTCAGTTCCGAGGAGATACTGGACATCGCCGCAGCGAAAATGGCAGCGATGAGAAGGCCGACAAATCCGATCGGCATGTGGTGCGTAATAAAGGTTGGAAAAACATAGTTGACATCATTAAAGGCACTGTTCCCCGTTTCCCCTTTAATAAACTGGACGCCTCTTTCTCGGATGCTCTGGCGCTCGCGATAAGCTTCCCGATACGCTGCCACGCTTTCGCTGGAAGCATTTTCACGTACCAGTCTGAGAGCCGCTTCTCTGACCTGGCCTGAGCTCCGGTCATACCTCTCCTGGATTCGTTGGATTTCATCTAAATGGCTTTGCTCCAATGTCTGTTGGACTTCAGGATTGAATGTAATCGGCGGCGCCTGAAAGTTATAAAAGACAAAGACGAGCACCCCGATCAAGAGAATTACGAACTGCACAGGGATCTTCAGGAAAGCGCTCATCAGCAACGACATCCGCCCCTGGTCGATCGACCGCGCCGTGAGAAAGCGCTGCACCTGTGACTGGTCACAACCGAAATAGGAGAGCATCAAGAAGAAACCGCCCAGGAGCCCAGACCAGAAGGTATAGGTTTCATTGAGGTTAAAGGAAAAGTCGATTGTCTCGACCCGTCCTGTTGCTCCTGCTATCAAAAGGGCACGTCCCAGGTCCACTTCCGGCGGCAGTTGACTCATAATGGCAATCACGCTCGCTGCCATTCCCACGAAGATGAGAATCATCTGCTTTACGTCGGTCCAGGTGACTGCCTGGACACCTCCAAGCATGGTATAGAGAACAGTAGGAAGCCCGATAGCTAGAACCGTGAGTTGGAGGTTCCAGCCCATGATGATCGAAAGGATGACTGCGGGAGCGGCGATGATAACACCGCAGGAAAGTCCGCGAGAAAGCAGGAAAAAGAAACTGGTCAATGAGCGAGTCTTCGCGTCAAACCGTTGCTCCAGGTATTCATAGGCGGTATAGACGTCCGCCTGATGAAAGAATCGTACCACTGTGACGCACAACACGATCATCGCAAATGGGAGGCCGAAGTAGAACTGGATGAAACGCATACCGTCGTCGTAGGCTTGACCAGTCGTTCCAACCAAGGTGATCGCGCTCATCTGTGTGGCCATCACCGAGAGTCCAACTGCCCACCAGGGAAGGCTTCGGTTCGCCAGAAAGTAGCCCCTCACATTATCCGTTTCGCGACTTCGCTTGATGCCGTCGTACACGACATAGACCAGGTAAACAATGATTATCGACCAGTCAATGTAGCTCATGGAGTGAAATAGACTGAGAAGATCCAGAGAAGCACAAAAATAGCCAGTGTGGTGACAATTACGGCCACATAAACACGAAACCAGTGTCCATTAAACTGGGCCTTCTCAGGAGATGTTTCTTTCACGTATCAGTTCCGGAGTTGCCAGGCTGCTTGCATTTCCTCGCCTGATCCCTGAGAGTATAACGAAAGTTCCGGAGCTTCTCCTGAATCGTTTGGTGGTCGGATCGGTCTTTTTTCAGGTGCTCGGTGCTTTCCGCGAGAGCTCCTCTGACAGTAGCCGGAGCAGGACCCCCCAGGTGCCTGCGTACGCCGATGAAGCCGACAGGATCCAGTATCGCTCGAAGTTCATCGTCGCCGTAGTCTAGCGCCTTACCAATTACTTCCTCGGATGCCTTTCGAAAAACGTCGTTCAGTGTTTTTGCGGGTGAAGCAATCAGCTCTTGCACCATCTTTGATGCGATCCGATGGGCAGACCGAAAGGGTAGCTTTTCACGTCTGGTCAAAGTGTCGGCGAGTTCTGTCATCGTGATCCACGACTTGCGGCTGTCTTCTAACATCCGTGCCCGGTTGAACTCAATGGATTCAAGCGCCGAACGAACCAGGCGAACCGACCTCAGTACATCACGAAACATCCTGAAAACCACCGGCTGAATGTCGTCTTCGATATCAACGATGTCTCCATAGGGGGTATTGTGAAGGGTTTGGAAAACGGTCTGACTTTCGCCCAAGGCTATGCTAATGAGGGCCCGTGAATGTTCGAGCGCAACTGGGTTTCGCTTTTGAGGCATGATGCTGCTGGGCTGGACGAATCCATCACTCAGTCGAACGTACTGAAACTCAGCCGTAGACCAGAGCAACAAATCATGCACAAGCCTTCCGAAGTCGACTAGAAAAGTCATCAGAGTTCCGGCCGTCTCCAGTAGGTAATCGGAAGACGCGATACTGCCGTAGGTATTTCCAGTAGGCCGGTCGAAGGCGAGCAAGTCGCTGACCATTTCACGATCAATTGGAAAGCCGGTACCCGTAATCGCACAGGAACCGAGCGGACACTGATTGATCTGTTTGAGAGCACCTGACAATCGCAAGTGATCCCTTTCCAAATGTTCGATGAAACTATGCAGATAGTGAGCAACGGTGGAGGGCTGCGCCGGCTGAGTATGGGTGTGCATGGGAAGAATAGTCTCGGTTTCGCGCTCGGCGATGTCCAGGAGGACCTCGCGTAGCGCCAGCCATTCTCCCATTACTTCGACCACTGATTCCCGCCATCTCAGCCGGTACAGGGTGACGTCCACGTCGTTGCGGCTTCTCGCCACGTGAAGCATTCCGGCCGTGTCGGGATCCGTCCTCTCCGCCAGAAGTCTCTCGACGTAAAAGAAGAGGTCTTCGAAGGTACCGTCGTACGCGACTGCCACTAGATCCTCAATTTGAATCGAGTCCAACGCTCTGATCAGGGAGCTGCATGCGGTTGCCGGGATGATATTGGTACGATGAAGCATTGTCAGATGGGCGTAATGGATGTCCAGCAGAGACTGGAAGAAGAGCCTCCGAGCATCTCGAAAATTCTCAGCCAGGATGTTGTCGATGTAGGCCGCAGCGAATTTCATTGAATTTCCACGACAGATTATCTTAACGCTCCGGAGAGGGGCAATGGTGACTCGCCCGTTTCTCGGCCCGACTACTCTCCCGATATTTGAAAAGTGTCTTTCTGGGGCTCAGAATGGAAGAGGAGCTAAATGAACCATATAGGGTTATGCATCATCTTGAAAGGCCGGAAAGAGTTAAGGGAAATTAGTCCTGAGATGGATCGTTGTTGTTGAACTGAGGAAGTGAATGCTTGTTCCGGTAGATGTTCTTGCGGTTGGTGCACACCCTGATGATGTTGAACTGGGATGTGCAGGCACGTTGCTGAAGATGATTGACAAAGGGAAGACGGTAGGCATAGTCGACCTGACTCGTGGCGAACTGGGGAGCCGGGGAACGGCGGAGCAGAGGACTGACGAAGCTCAGAAAGCGGCCACGTTGCTAAAGGCTTCTTTTCGAGAGAACTTTGAGCTGCCGGATGGCGACCTTGAAGTGACCTCCAATGGTCGGCTGCGTCTTGTGGAGGTCATTCGCCGAAGCCGCCCTTCAGTAGTGGTGACCCATTTTCGGGGCATCCATCCTGACCACAGCAAAGCACGCTGGCTTGTGGATGAAGCCGTTCACCATGCCGGACTGGCACGGATCGAAACCGAGAGTGCTCGGTTTCGTCCCTCTCTGGTCGCCTATTGGATTGAATTTAGAGAAGCGGTTTTGCCGCAAGTTCTGGTTGATATTACCGCCTACTACGACAAGAAGGTAGAGGTACTGCAAAGTTACCAATCACAGATCAACGGAGAGGCCGAAGAAGGACCGGAAACGTACCTGAGTCGTCCTGGTTTTCTTGACCAGGTCAGGGCCTTTCACCAACATCTGGGAAATTTGACAGGATGCACTCTGGCCGAAGGGTTTTGCCTGTCCAGACCTCCCAGACTGGTGGATCTTCTTCAGGCCTAGATGAAAGCGCTGGCTAGCAGTAAGCAAACAGAAGCAGAGAAGCCATGTTCCATCACCATTTTCGTTTGTATTCTCAGATCTTGTTCGCGATTGATGCTATCAGCTTGTTTCCTGCGTTGGGCGTCGCCTATGCGGCCCGGTATTATTTGATTCGCTATTCTCCTACTGAGTTTCGCCAGTTTTTCAATCCTGAGCTCTTGCCGTTTCAGGAATATTCCGTGTATTTGCTCGTTTTCCTACCGCTCTGGTTGTTTCTGCTGCGGGCGACTCAACGCTACTCTGACATCTGGAACTGTTCGATCCGCCGGCAAACTGCGCGTGTCGCTAATCTCGTTTTAGCGGCGGGCATCGTGCTGGGCTTTATCGTCTTCACTCTCAAACTGGAAGTCAGCCGTCCGGTTTTCTTCGGTGTGATTCTGTTGACGGCGTTTCAGCTGCTCATGAATCGCGTGCTCTTCCACTGGATCCTTTGTAGTCGTAATCTCAACGAACACAATCAAATCCGGATCCTCGTGGTGGGTACAGTCGAGAAGGCGAAAGAAGTGGGGGCGCTGCTCCAGCGGGCGGAAAAGTGGGGGTATCGAGTGGTAGGGTACATAACCCACAATGGAACCCACAAAGGCTCAACGCACTTTCCAGTCCTCGGTTCACTCAGTGACTTACCTGATCTTTTGGCCGAGAATTCAATTGCCGACGAGATCATTTTTACCGGAATGAACCGTGTTCCTTCGGAAGACTTCGAAGCAGTCATTCGCCTGTGCGAAGATCTTGGTATTCGGACGCGCGTGGCCGCGGACGCTTTCCCGAGCTCTATATCGAAGAAGATGACGTTGGAATTCTTGGACGATCTTCCTCTCATCACGTTTTCCACGGCCCCTGACCACAATCTGGGCGTCATTATGAAGCGGGTGATTGACTTTACTCTGGCCGTGTTTTTGCTGATTGTCTTACTTCCATTGATGGTGTTGGTTGCAGTTGCCATTAAATTGACCTCAAAAGGGCCAGTCTTCTATCGGCAGGTCCGGGTAGGTTTGCACGGCAGAAGGTTCTGCCTAATCAAGTTTCGGACAATGATCGATGGTGCCGAGGACAAGTTGTGGGAGATCCGGCATCTGAACGAAATGGATGGGCCCGTTTTCAAGATGCGCAATGACCCGAGGGTCACGCCCATCGGCAAGTTTCTTCGGAAGTCCAGTATCGATGAGTTACCTCAGTTGTGGAATGTGATCAAGGGTGAGATGAGCCTGGTAGGCCCACGCGCTCCCCTGCCGGAAGAAGTCAGTCATTATCATTTGAAGCAGAGAAGGCGACTCAGCGTGAAACCCGGCATCACTTGCCTCTGGCAGATTTCCGGTAGAAATGAGATCGATTTCGAACGCTGGATGGATCTAGACCTCGAGTACATCGACAACTGGTCTCTGTGGCTCGATCTGCAGATCATGCTGAGAACCATACCAGCCGTATTCACCGGTCGCGGGGCACGCTGACTCCATTG
>DATGOF010000463.1:0-3986 GCA_035306285.1 Acidobacteriota bacterium
GATCACCATTCCGCTGACCACGAGAATGAAGGTGATGGCCCAGGACACTTCTTTGCTGCGGGGGATCTGTCCTTTTTCTCTGGCTTCTCGCCGGCGTTTGGGAGTTGCTTTTTCGGTGCGGTCGGAGCGTGAGGCGGACATGTCACGCCCCCATCGCCTTCAGGTAGATGTAGAGGTTTTCCTGCAGACTCGATATGTGGCGTCCTACAAAAGGAATGAAGGCATGCATGGTTGCCGCCAGGAAGATAAATCCGATCAGACTTTTGGCAGGCATCCCGATGATCAAGACATGGATCTGCGGAGCCATCCGTCCGACGATGCCGATCAGGATATCTACAATCAAAAGGATCGCTACGACAGGAGCAGCTATCTGGACGGCCAGAAGAAACATTCCGGCGGTACTCTTCATTAACAAGTCGAAGAGGCCGCTCGAGAATCCGAATCCCGGCACCAGCTCGTAGCTTGCGACGATGGCTTCGATGAACCAGTGATGTGCATTGAGGCTGAGGAAAAGGAGAATCCCGATCAGGTTGTAGAGGATCGACAGAACAGGAGTCTCCACCTGGGTCTGAGGATCGATGATATTGATGACGCCAAATCCCATTTGAACTCCCATGACCTGTCCCGCAATCTGCAGAGATGCCAGCAGAAGTTGCCCGACAAAACCGAGGACCATTCCGATCAAAAGTTCGCCTGCCAGGAGGAGCACCAGGGCAAGAAAGTTGATGGAGGTCTCCGGTACTTGTTCTTGAACCAGAGGAAACAAGACGATGGAAAATGCGAATGAAAACACGATTCGGATGGTGGGCGCGATGGCACCGCTGCCGAGAAAGGGGGCAAAGACCATTAAGCCTCCCACCCTGGCGAGAACCATGAAGAAGGGGATGATCGAGAGAGCGGGCAAGTGAACTGTCATGGTTTACACACGTTCCCGTCAAGCACCGTTGTTCGCCCGAGTTGTCGCTTAGCCCGCTGGCTAATCGAGGCGCTACTGCGCGTACATCCGGAATTCAGAGAAAAGTTGAATGGTAAAGGTCATTGCCTGGTCCATCATCCAGGGGAAAAGGATCAGGGCGATCAGAAATACAGCGATAATCCGCGGAACAAAGCTGAGAGTGAGATCCTGAATCGAAGTTACGACCTGGAAAATGCTGATCATCAGACCCACCACCAGGGCTACCGCCAACAACGGCCCAGCCATAATCAGCGTGACTTCCACCGTATTTGTAACGAGATCGACTAAAGCTTGTTGGCTCATCTTTCTGCCTAATAGAAACTTTCCACCAGAGAGCCGATGACCAGATTCCATCCGTTCACCAGCACAAAGAGGAGAATTTTGAAAGGAGTTGAAATGATGACCGGAGGGAGTTGCATCATCCCCATAGAGAGCAGCACCGAGCTGATCACCATATCAATGACCAGAAAGGGTAAGAAAAGAACGAACCCTATCTGAAATGCTGTCTTCAGCTCGGAAATCATAAAAGCGGGTACGACGACTCTCATCGGCAACGACTCGGCATTCTCGGGCCTTGGCAACTGGCCGATCTTGACGAAAAGGGCCAGATCGTCCTCGCGGACTTGCTTCAGCATGAAGCGCCGCATCGGTACAGCCGCCGCCTCCAGTGCACCATTCTCGTTAATGATTCCTTCTTGATAAGGCACAATGGCATCCTTATAGAGTTGATCCCAGACCGGAGCCATGATGAAGAAAGTCAGAAAGAGACTCAGCCCGATCAGGATCTGGTTGGGAGGCGCCGTTTGAGTCCCGAGTGCCTGCCGAAGAAAGTGAGCGACAATGATGATCCGCGTAAATGAGGTCATGGAAAGAATCATGGCGGGGAGAAACACGAGCAGCGTCATCACCACCAGGATTCTGACAGGCAGAGTAAAGGACTCGTTGTTGCCGAAGTTGACTTGAATGGACGACTCGGGAGATGCCTGAGCGAGCAGGCTTCCGCTGATCAGAGCGAGGACGGCGATAAGCACGAACCAACGTCCGGCTGATTTTCTGTGTCTCATCGCAGCTTCTCCAATAGGCTCTTGAAGGATGGCTGAACCGGTTGGTTGAAGCTTGTTCCGCCCTCGCCCCCCTCAGGTGACGAACTCAAAGGTTCTAGTTCCGAGATTAAGGTAAACGAGGTCGGAGTCGATCCAATCAGGAGCTCCCGATCATCCGCCCTGACCACCAGGAGCCATTTCTTATCCCCAAGTGCGAGGCGCTCACGAATTTGGATCCTGGATCCAGCGTTCCCCTGTAGACGTGCCCCGAAACGCTGACCGGCCCAGTAGAGGAACCCTATCAAGCCGAGTACAAGAGCGAGTGCTGAAATCGTCTGAAGGTAGACCATGGCTGGTGTCCGCTAACTAATCGCGACGAGTCGTGCCCCGGTTCCGGTCTTCGTGATGATCACCTCTGCTTCCCCGATCGCCAGTCCGTCGATGGCGAGGAGGATGTGATCGGTAACCGGGCGGTCAAGCTTAATGGTGTCTCCAACGCGTAGTTCGAGAAGACGGCCAACTGTCAGAGTACTGGCTCCGACTATGACCTGGATCTCGTACTCGACATCCAGGAAATTCTCGAGTTCCACAGCGTTCTCTCGCACGGTCTGATCGAGCCCGTCTGCTGGCAAGCCGGTTCTTTTCGACATGATCACCTACTGAACGATGAATTCCGTGAAATAGACTTCCTGGACTTCCGCCTCACTGTCGCGGAGGATGTCATTGACCAGCGCCTGGATCTCCCCTCGAAGTAGTTCCCTGACTTCGGGTGACACCAGCTCAGACGAAGTCCGCTTTCCGAGGACGGTAAGCAATTCGTCTTTGAGCTTGGGCACAACAAGATTTTCGTCCAGCAAGGTCTTGCCCGGATGCGGATTGTAAACGCCTAAGGATACTCCGACCCGCGCGTAGTGGATCGAACCTTCATCCGCCAGGTTCACGACCAGCGGGTCGAGCGGTAATACCTCGTTGACTCGATTGGGCGAGGGAGCCGATTCTCCATTGGCCCGAGCCGCTTCCGCGGACGAAGAGAAGTAACCGGTGAAATAAAGAGCGGCTCCACCGCCGCCTCCAAGCACTATCAACAGGACGCTACTGAGGATGACCCATTTTATCCGCCCTGGTTTCTGAGAGTCTGTTGCTTCGTCTGGCATAAAACCTCCGCCGGAGATAAAGCAACACGCATGCCAATCGGCACAAATGATATAAGATGCTCATTTTCAATAGCTTAAATTACAAGCTGCAGGGTCAGAGACTGTACTCTTAAATGGGAACGTCAAGTATGCGGAGGGAGATTGACAAAATGTTGACGTTCGTATGGGAGGCGTCGAAGTTGCAGGATCGTCGGTCTCACACTCAGATCCTGCCCTGCATCCCAGAGGTGGGCCCTCGAACTAACGGGGACCTTCTTACACAGCCTCCGGGATGCAGGTATCTTCAACAGCCTTCTTGGCTTTCTAAGAGACATGCTAAGCACGTCTCTTTGCGGGATCTTACTCAGGTTCACTTACTGTTTGAGCTGTAAAGCCTCCAGTGTGATCTGGTCCGAGGTTGTCACCACCCGAGAATTCGCCTGATAGCCTCTTTGAAAAACGATCATCTTGATGAATTCTTCCGCGATGTCAACATTGGACATTTCGATCGAGTTGCCCCGCACAATGCCGCGCCCTCCGGTGCCCGGTTCACCAATAGTCGGCTCTCCTGAAGTACTGGTACGAGCGTACAGGTTCTCTCCAACCCGAACCAACCCCTGAGGATTGGTGAAGGAGGCGGCTGCCACCTGAGCTAGAGGCGCGGTCTCACCGTTGCTGAATAACCCTTCGATGACCCCATTCTCAAGTACAAAGACTCGGGTCAGAGTCCCTGCTCCGTTTCCATCCTGAAAGCTCTCAGAGGTCGAACTGGGCAGATTGTACTGAGTCAAGTAGCTGTCGGTCAGAGTAGCATCCTTGAACAACTCCAGCTCAATCTCAAGATCTCTCGCACCG
>DATGOF010000464.1:0-2751 GCA_035306285.1 Acidobacteriota bacterium
TGGATCTCCTTCTGTAAGACCTGTTCGACTCCGCTTTCGATGTCGCCGGTAAAGAGAATCCGGAAGTCACGATAGTCGAGTTGTAGAACGATGGAAGCATCATTTGTATCGAACGCGTCGAGCCGAGTCAGGTCAGGATGAAGAACAGCATGATTGATCCCTGAAAGCGAAAACTGAAAGCCTTTTCCAATCTTCCACTTTGGAGGCTGATAGTCTGGATGATCCCGTGCATAGTACAGTGTCGCCGGGCTGAAGATCTCCGACAAAAAGGGATAAGCCTGTTGATGATCCATGTGGGGGTGAGTAATGAGAAGGTAATCCAGCCGGTCGGCCCGTTCCGACCAGAGATATCGTCCCACTATCCGACGGGCCATGAAATTAGTGTCGTCGGGGAGAGCCAGGCCTCCGGTATCAATTAAGGCGTGTGATCCGTCTGGATACCGGAGGTGAATCGACTCCCCCTGGCCTACGTCGAGCATCGTGATTTCCAGAACTCCCGAGGGCCGCGTGGGAATCTGTCCAAACAAGAGCAGAAGAGCGGGGAAGAGGACCAGAAAAGCTCGCCGGACCCCAGACAGGCTCGTCCATCCCAGACCGACAAGGGCCAGGTAAATGATGACTTCGGGCAGTGTAGGCTGAGGTAGAAAAGTGAGAAACGCAACCTCCTGGAATTGATCGATCAGGTGAAGAGTAAGGCGAGTCACTAATTCGACAATAGGGAGGAGAAGGGATTCAAGGAAGACAGTGAAGGCCAGGAAGTACAGGAATACCAGCACAATCAGGCAAGAGAACAGAGGGACCATAATGAGGTTGGTCAAACTCTGCGTCCAGACAAGAACGTTGGAATAGTAAGCTGTGAGCGGCGCTATTCCGACTGGGATGGCCAGCGAGCAGAGTGCCAGGTCGCCGCAATAGGCGAGGACACGCGACCCGTAGCTGACCGCGCGTGGATGCCAGAAGTGAGGGCGATCGGGACTGAAGGATTCAACCAGGTAGCGAAATCGCCGACGAATCTCAGTCCCTTTCAGATACCTCAGATGGTGCTCACCGGTATAGGCGTCCCTTACTCCGGCAAGGGCTTGATGTAGGCGTCTGGAAGGTGGAAGGACTGCAATCCCGATCGTAACAAGACAAAGATACGAGAATTGAAAACCGGGAGACATTACCACCGAAGGAGACCAAATCATCAGGCAAACAGCGGAAAGTCCGACACTATTGAGAAAAGTGCTATCCACACCCAGGGTAAGAGACAGATACAGTAGAGAGTTCATGATGCCCGCACGCACCGCTGCGACCGGGGCTCCGATACCAATTATGTAGACCCAGATGACGAAGAGGCTGACGAAACGAGCGAGTCGTCTCCATTTCCTCAAAGCGAAGTGGAGAAAGATGACGAGGACGGACGTGTGGAATCCTGAGACCACCAGCAAGTGGATAATGCCCAGCCTCTCCACATCGTCCCTTCGCTCCTCCATCAAACCCTTTCTTCGGCCTGAGAAGACTCCCAGGATCAGATTGGCAGACGAAGGAGAGAATCGTTCACGGCAGAACTCTTCGAAAGAAGCGAAACTACGCTGAATGAGGGTGATCGGATCCCCTCGGTCAAGGGAAGGAACCCGTTCCACCTGGTCAGCTGATTTGAGATAGGCTCGATAGGGGACTCCCTGGCGCTCTGCTACCTCCCTGAAGTCAGGAACGCCTGGCAACAGGTAGTAGGAGGGCTCGCGCAGGAACGCGGTGAATCGCACGGCATCGCCGGGTTTGAGAGTAGATGGGTCGGGGAAGGGAGTGTCAGCGATCGGCACATACACAGCAATCCTGCCCTTTACTGCTCGTTCCTGGCCTCGTTGTTCGATGCGAATCGGCGCGATTTCGAAAGAAAGCGTCCCGTCTGGGAGGGGTTCTACGGCTCTGGAAAGGGTGCCTTCGACGGTCGCGACACGATCGAGCCGTACTGAGTGAGTGGGTGGCTGGGGATCGGTAATGGCGATTCCAAAAGCGAGAAGAAGAGCGATGACCACCATGGGGTTCCGGCGCATCCAGAAGATCAATGATTGATAGCGGGTAAACTCCTTTCTGTTCGGCTTCATCGCACATAATTACGTTTGAAGTTGGTGTGCCTGCGAGAAGTTGCGGCGGTACTATGCCAATAAGATGACTTGCCACCTGCCCAGGGACCCGGGGCTATCTCATCGAAGATGGGCTTTCGAGATCGATCCCAGTCAATCGGAGGAAAAAAAGGCTGGACTGGAAGTTGAAGGGAAGAGAGCTGTCAGGTACTCTCAAGCCGGTTTGCAGCCGCAGAAACGAATACTTGAATAGGCCGACAGCCTTACTCCGGATAGCGATAGGTCGTCCGGTAGTAGATTCGGTCATGAGGTTGCAGGCAGCGAACGCGAATTTCCCGAAATCTCCGGGATGAGGTGTCAGGAGGCAAGAAGGTAAGCAGATACTGGCTCTTGATTTCTCTAGCCACCTGGACGTACGCACTTCCCAGATCACTCAAGGCCTCCGGGTAGAGAGCCCGACCGCCGCTGGTCTCGGCCAGGTGATTCATGGCTGCCTCCTTTTCCCGGAAATAGACGTCCACAAAATCCTCCTCGTCATTGAGGACGTTCTTGAGCACGCGATTCAGAAAGTCTACTCGATGACTTTCCCTGACATCAGGTTGGATCAACCGGCTTCGGCTGACCAGGTAGAGGATGACATCCTTCTCGATTAAGAGGTTCACTACTTCGTCATAAGTGGTCC
>DATGOF010000465.1:0-3785 GCA_035306285.1 Acidobacteriota bacterium
GCCATTGACCTGATGGATCAGATCGTCGTAACCGGAAAGACAAGTTCCGATTTTCCTGTGATGAACGCCGCCCAGCCTGAGCGAGGAGGTCAATCGGATGCCTTTGTGTCGAAGTTGAATAGCTCGGGATCAAGTCTCTTCTTTTCCACCTATCTGGGCGGAAGTGGATCTGAAAACATAATTGGAAAGCACGATATTTCGACGGATCCGATGGGGAATATTTGCGTGGTTGGGCGCACGGATTCCTCGGACTTTCCGTTACAGGGTGCCCTCCAGGAGGAGATTGGGGGAGATGACGACGCCTTCGTTGTGAAGTATTCACCGAATGGGACTCTGATTTATTCGACCTTTCTGGGCGGCAGCCAGGACGACGAGGGGAGAGGTGTTGTCGCCGACGAGGAAGGTCACTGCATTGTAGTGGGTACTACACGCTCTCCTGACTTTCCTACGCTGGCAGCCTTCCAGCAGCAGTTCGGCGGTGGCGTGCCTATTGGTGACGCGTTTGTCAGTAAGATCGAACCGACAGGAGAAGCTTTCGTTTTCTCGACCTACCTGGGAGGACAATTAGGGGATGTTGCCAATGATGTAGCTTTAGATGAACTGGGTCAACCCGTTGTCGTCGGTAACGGCGCCTCTAACTTTCCCGTGTCCAACCCCCTTCTGGCCTTCGAAGGGATCGACAACTATGTTGCGAAATTCTCAGCGGACGGCTCCGAGCTCCTTTACTCCACTCCCATTGGAGGAGGGGACCAGGACGTTGTCGTAGCCACTTCAGGTAGGGGCGCCTTGGTTGCGGGAAGAATTTCCGCTGGCAACGCGCCCATCCTTCGTGCGTTACAACCCCGGTCCAACGGTAGTACAGAAGTATTTCTGGTCCATATTGCTGAGGGGGGAACTCTCTATTTTGCCCAGTTCGCAAATGGGACAGGAGCCGTCTCGGACATACTGCTCACCGGGTCCTCTCCTGTCACCGGATCAACAGCCAACATTATATTCCGGGATAACAATGGTGAGACGACTCATCCGAATGTCAGTGTTGTGGGTGGAACTGTGGTAGAGGACGGAGAAGAAGGACTGGTAGTGGAAGTGCCGCCCCTTGGTTTGGCGCGAATTACCTCAGATGGTCAAGGACTGCTTGGAGCCGGCTCAGTCAACGTCGATTACGACAATCCTCTTGGAGGAACAATTCGATTCACTCTCACTCCGTTTGGAACGACGGGGGTTGGGGAGAGTGAGCCGGTCCGTGGTTTTATCACTCCCGTCAGGCGTACTGCCATCAATACGGGTGTTGCGATTTACAATACTGAGGATCGTCAAATTGGACTGACTATGAGGCTGCGGAACATGGCCGGCGAAGAGGTCGCAGGCGGACTCAAGACGACTGCCTTGGTGGCTCACGGGCATCTTGCCCAGTTCATCCACGAAATCTTCACGAATGCTGACCTCGAAAATTTCGAAGGGACTCTGACGGTCGAAACCAATACTTTGAACGCTCTGATTGCTGCAACTGCGCTGGAACTCGGAAGCCAACCCGGGCAGTTCACCACGCTGCCGATCACTCCCCTGCCGTGAAGAAAGTGGCCTGCCAAGCCAGATCAAGCTAATCGTGATGGGCGGAGGTTGAGGATTGCGATTCAGCTTCCAGCCAGAGAACCTCATAAGGGTGAAGTTGCAGTCTCGCCATCCGCCCGTTGAGCTTGACCTGTTGATCTGAGAGCAAATCCTTAAGCGCGGTGGCATAGATACCGATATCGTCCGCGGAGAGTGCGATCTCCTGCTTTTGATCGGTAACGTTGGTCAGCGAGAGGATTGTCTGTTTTCTATCAGGAGCCGTTCGGAGCACTGCGAATACGTAACGGGAAAGGTGCAGTATCTTCTGGTCCCCGTTCGGATGAAAAGCCGGATTCTGTGTTCGATAGTCAATGAGTCGTGCGAAGCGCGCCGCCACCTTGCTCGCTGATCCCTCCTTGTCAGCCAGGTGCTCGTTGAGACAAAGTTTACAAATCGTGCGCCGGTTAATCGCTCGAGCAATGCCTTCATTGACTACTGCATCGAGGTCATTGCGAGAACCGATCAGGCTGGGCAGATAGACTGCTGGAACGCCGCGGAGTGCCAGGGCGATCGATCGCGAGGCAATGAACCTGTCGACCTGTCGGTCTACCGGCTCATTGGATTCTTCGTTGTTCATGGCACTGTACCAGGTAATGTTCATTTCGTACGGACTGGAACCAGTGACCGGGTCGCTCCTGTAAGAAATCAAGCCCCCATGCTCTTTCACTTTTTCGATCATTGAATCGATCTCAGCAGTAGTCAGTATCCCTTCTGCCGGAAGAATCGGAATGCCGTCATGGGAATCCAGGAAATTGACATAGGTCGCACAATTGGAAATCTTCTCTAGACCGGCTGCCCAGTTAGAGAGCTTGGTACAATCTCCGGTCTGAAAAGTGTGCAACACCATGGGAGGCAGCGTGAAATTGTAGACGAGCTGTGCCTCGTTGTAGCCGTTCCCGAAGTAGCGAGTGTTCTCTTCATGAGCGATGTTGGTTTCAGTCAGCAGAGCCACGCGAGGTGCCACGCAGTCCAGGATTGAACGAAAAAGTTGAACGATAGCATGACTTTCTTCCAGGTGAGCACACCGCGTTCCTAGTTCAGTCCAGACGTAGGTAATAGCGTCCAACCGGATGATGTCTGCGCCATGACGAACATAGCGGAGCAGAATATCGATGATCCGCAAGAGCACCTTTTCGTTGTGATAGTTGAGGTCGATCTGGTCCGGGCTGAAGGTAGTCCAGACGTACTTCTGTCCATGAATCGTGGAGTAAGGGGTCAGAAGATCGGACGATCGCGGCCGCATCACCAGTTTAAGATGTTCGTCGGATAC
Organism: Acidobacteriota bacterium; assembly: GCA_035306285.1. Classification (GTDB taxonomy): domain Bacteria; phylum Acidobacteriota; class UBA6911; order RPQK01; family JAPXNP01; genus DATGOF01. Next base: position 2,882 of record DATGOF010000465.1, read on the forward strand.
TGCTTCCCTGGACGAAAAGGTGATAAAGAAGTCTTCATATTCCGGGTTCCCATGCCGGAACTCACGAAACCAGCGGCTCTCTGCAGAAACGTGATTGATGACGCCATCGAACATGAGTTGATAACGTGCAGCCAGATCATCAATTTCCTGCCAGCTACCGATGCGTGGATCGACCTGTTCAAAGTCCACTACCGCGAACCCGCGATCAGAAGAGTAGGGAAAAAAGGGAAGAATGTGGATGGTGTTGATTGCGCCTCGCACGAAGGTTTCGAGAAAATCTGCCAGGGCTCGCAGGGGAGACTTTTCAGGGTGATAGATGAGGTCTCCGTAAGTAATCAAAATGACCTCTTTCTCGGAGAACCTTTCTTCCGGCACAAAATCTTGATCTTCCTGGATCATCTCATCCGGCTTGTGCGCATGGTGCACGTGTAAAAGTCTCTCAATCTCAGGAAAGGCGGAATGAGCTCGCTCTGGCCCGTAAAGTCGGATCAACTTACTCAAAATCGAGTCTCTCTGGTCGGAGCTCAGTTCTAGCGATGGTCGGTCATAGTCCGGTTCGCTTGAATAGGGCCGCGTAGCTGGTGTCGACTCGGGCGGAGGTCCAAGAAACAGAGAGCTGGGGACCGGTCGAAGGTGAGGGCACGTCGATTTGAGATTGAGGGAAGTATCGTGTTCCATAAGTTAAGTATGATAAAGAGTCCCTCACACATTTCCAGAAAAGCGGGGCTGAAAAACCAGCCTTTCCAATCGGGGCGCAAAGGAGCCCGACACGGGGTTAGATACCGAAGGTTCCTGTCACGTCGGTACATGAGAGCTAAACCAGAGCATTATGAGACGCCAGCGCTGGACGTTTATGCCTTCACACTGGAAGGTTGAAGGTTTCTTTCTTTGGAACCAAGCTCTT
>DATGOF010000466.1:0-7006 GCA_035306285.1 Acidobacteriota bacterium
CACATTTACGGGAATCGACGTGTGTTGATGTTTGCGGTTGGGTATTTGAAAGACGTAAGGTACGGGCGGGCTCCCGGCACCTCCAATCCCTCCAGAACCCCAGGTGCGGGATGACCAGTAGAGGATGTTCCCCTGGTCGTCAGCGCCCACTTCGATCTCACCGTATGAAGAGGGGCGATCGCCTGCGACACTTAGTTCTGCATCCCGGTCAAGCATCAGCTTAACGGGAGCACCCGTCTCCTTGGCGAGGCGGGCGCATTCGATTCCCCAGCGGTCGACATTGAACTTGCTTCCGAAGCCGCCCCCCATGTAATCGGTCAACACGCGGACGTTAGCGGCAGGGATTCCAACACCTTCGGCAAATTGTCCCGGCAGGCTGCTGACGGCCTGGGTGGAGGCCCAGGCGGTCATATGGTTTTCATCTTCCCATTCGCAGACCTGGCCGTGGGCTTCCAAGCAGCAGTGAGAAATGGGTAGGATACCGTAATAGCCGCTGGTGCGAATAGCGGCTGTTGCAGCTGCACCGTCAGGGTCTCCGACCGTCTCTTCCTGACCCGGATTCTTCTCTGGAGCTGCGTCGATATCCTCCTCGGTGACAAAATGAGGGAGCACCTCATACTGTACATCAATAGCCGCCACCGCATCTGCAGCCTGTTCGTCCGTTTCGGCGGCTACGAATGCAATTTCGTCAAGTGCCCACTGGATCTCCGCACCGACGTCTTGTACCACCCGAATGGCCCGCACACCTGGCATCTTTTCGGCACGCGAAGTATCGATGCTCACGATTCGAGCATGCGCGTGAGGACACCGGAGTACCCTCGCGAAGAGCATCCCGGGCCGATTGATGTCATAGGTATAGCGGGCTTTTCCGGTCACCTTGACAGGACCGTCCACACGCTGGATCCTTTTTCCAATCTTGTCTCGTCGATCGGCATCAGGCCAGACAAACTCAGGCATTGCTACCTCCCTTCCCCGCCAGCTCCAGCAGAGCTTCCCGAATTCCTACGTAGGTTCCGCAACGACAGAGATTGCCTCCCAGTCCCTTCTCCAGCTCTTCCCTCGTCGGACGTGGATTCCTGTCGAGGAAAGCTTTGCGGGCGACCACGAAACCAGGGGTGCAAAAGCCACACTGCTGGGCGTCGTGCTTTATAAAGGTGGTCTGCACAGGGTGCATTTTTTCAGGTGTACCCAGGGACTCAACGGTTTCAATACGATACCCCTGTGCTTCGATTGCCAGAATACTGCAGGCATATACCGGCTTTCCGTCCATCAGGATCGTACAGGCTCCGCACGTGGCCCGATCACAAACGCGCTTAGCGCCGGTTTTGTCCAGGTGATTTCGCATGGCATCGAGCAGGGTAACGCGTGGTTCTAGTTGGACAGTTCTCGTCTGTCCATCCACATTGAGCTGGATTGGGACACGGCCCGGACCCTGAATTTCGATTCCCGCCTCGTTCTGGGCTCCTACAAGTCCCTGCGAAACCAGCCCTGTCGTGAGGGCGCCCGCCGTGCTGTTGCGGAAGAAATCTCTTCTTGAGATGCCCGATATCTTGTCGGGTCTCTTCTTCTTAGACATTGGCTCCTCCTTAGCCACACAGATCAGGTCAAGCACACACTTTGGTCGGACAGTCTAACTATAAGCAGACGTGAATACTCTCTCAAGCGAAATTTTCCTGCCAGTACGCTGCAAAACGGGAGGAAGGAAGGCAGCTCCCTGTTGAGGGAACAAGAATCGGAAACCGTAAAGGCCGGATGTTTGCTTTATGCGGGAGAACCTTATGGATGGGATGACCGCTACGCAAACACTAGCCTATGTTGCAAGAGCCGGTGTTATAGGCGTTCCTGCTGGGCCTGTTAGCGAACAAGCGTTTAGGCACAAAGTGAGGAAGGCGCCACTAAAATAGACTCTGACAGCTTCCTGTCAACTGCCCCGCGCCGGCAACGCCGGCAATCACCCTTCCACCAACTGGGCATCCAGGTCTTGCAGTCGGGACAGAACCAGCTCGTGACGGCTTCAGCTTTTTCCTTTGAGTGCTTCATGATTGTTGCCTCTAATTCGCAATATCGGCAAAAGCCATTCTTTTGATTAGTAGGCTTTCGCGACGAAGGGGTTCATGCCGAAGCTATTGACGGCACCCGCCCTTCCAACTGAAAAGAGCGGGTTCAATGAGTTGGTCAAAAGGGAAAAAACTGCGGGACCAGAAGAATGATCAAAATCAGCAACGGGACGGTCAGCGGACCGCCGACTTTCAGAAAGTCCATTGAGCGGTAACCTCCGGCTCCCATTACCAGAAGGCTGGATTTGCCGCTGAAGGGCGTCAGAAAGATCATGGAGGCACCCAGCGCCACTCCCATCACCAAAGGATAGGGACTGATATCAAGCGCTACTGCCGTTTGAATGGCGATTGGTGCCAGTAACACCACCGCCAGTGCACCGTCCAGAGCCTGGCTGATCAAGCTTGAGAGAAGAACCATGGCACTCAGCAACGCAACGGAGCCCAGGGGGCTCGTAAAATCCGCCACCCTGGTAGCAAGATAGGAGACGGCACCTGTATTCTCCATGGCGGTCGCAAACGGCAGCAAGGCAGCAACCAGGAAGATCGAGCGCCAGTCGACGGCTCGGTATGCCTCTTCCATAGTCAACGCTCCCGCGAGAAGAACCAGAACTGCTCCGGCAAAAGCTGCCACGTGGACCGGTTGTAGCCCGGTGACGATCAGCACTACCATGAGTAGGAGCCCACTTATTGCCCAGGCACTCTTCTCACGCCGACGGGGAGCTTGGAGAGTATGGGAGAGGACCACGAAATCGGGATCTCCGGCCAGAATTCGAATTTTGTCCCAAGACCCCTGAATCAGTATGGCATCTCCAAATCGAAGGAAGAAGTCGGCCAGATTGGTATAGTAAACTTGCCCTTCCCTCCAAACGGCCAGAACTTGGAGGCCGTACTTCTCGCGGAAACGCAGTTGGCGAAGTGTCTTGTTGGATACTGAGGAGCGTGGGGCTATTGCGGCTTCCACCATGCCGACTTCTTCTGATTCCAGGCCGGGTTCCATGGTTCCAGTCTCGACCTCGACCTGCCCGATTTCGAGAAGATTCAGGATCCGTGACGGCTTCCCCGACACGAGCAGGCGATCACCGGCTCGAAGCACCTCGTCGGGAGGTATGGAAAGCTGAGTCTTACCTTCCCGTATACAACCGCCCACTGTGACACCGGCCAGTTCACCGAGTCGTGTTGATTCTAACGTGGCGCCCACTAGTGGAGATCCTTCAGGGATCTTTATCAGGTAAAGTTGCTCATCCAGTTCCTGGAGCGCTGAAAGCCCCAGTTTGAGAACCTCGAAGCCGCTCGCCACGTTCATTTCTTCCAACGCTTCCCGGCTTCCGACCGCTGCAATCTCGTCCCCTTCACGTAGAACAATGTCGGCCAGATTCTCACGAAACACCTGCTCTCCTCGCTTGATGGCTATGACAGTGGCGGAAAACAGCTCCCGAAATCGTGCCTCACGAAGCGTCTTTCCGATAAATGGCGCGTTCTCAGTGATGCGAAGACGGACAGCGGTTTCGCCGCGAAGCGGCCTGGGAACGTCTGTCAGGTCGATCAAATTCACTTCGACGCCTTGAATCCGAATCAGCTCCTGCAAATTCTGAAGTCGCCCCTTCACCAGTAACAGGTCATTCTCACGAATGATGGTTTCCGCACTGGGTGCCAGTCGTTTCTCATCCCCGCGTACAATGGCTACGACTTGAACATCCAGGGCACTTCCAATCTGGCTATCCTTGATCGTGAGTCCGCTTAATGGAGAAGACGGGGGGACCCGAATCGAGAAGAGATGTTCTTGAAGATCATAGATTTGTGTCAGATCTCTGCCGGAAGATCGATCCCGGCGGTACTCGGGCAAGAGTCTCCTCCCGACAGTGACCATAAAGATGATTCCAGTTACTAAGAGAATTGCTCCAATCGGTGTGAAATCAAAAAGCTGCAGAGGTGCAAATCCGTTGTCGCTGAGAATTTCCGAAGCCAGAATGTTGGGCGGTGTTCCAACCAGAGTGAGAGTTCCTCCCAGAATTCCGCCAAACGCAAGGGGCATAAAGAGTCGAGATGGGGCCAGGCCAGAACGACGAGCCACACTGCCCACCGTGGGCATTAATATAGCCGTAGCCGCCATGTTGTTCATGACTGCCGAAAAAAGACCTACCGTGCTCATGATGGCAAGGACCAACGGCACTTCCCGGTTGCCGAATACTGAGTGAATGACCCCCGCCAGTAGATCTGCTACACCGGTTTCACGAAGGGCTGAACCCACGATAAAGATTGCCAGCATGGTGATTACTGTGGCGGAGCCGAATCCCCTGAACGCCTCTTCGGCTCTCACATATCCCATGACAACCAGGATCAAGAGACCGAGAAACGCCACCAAGTCGATGGGAAGTTTCTCGGTCATGAAAAAGTAGATCATTCCCGAGAGCAGCAGGAAGATAAGTCCGATTTCGAACGTCATGGAGTTGATTCTATCGGATGAGAAAAGTGCCGTCCCCAGAGAAGGTGAAAATTCACCTTCGAAGCTAAAGTCTCCCGCGAAGGTCACGATGCCCTTTTCCTGGAGCCAAGCTCATCGCTGGCCCAGTCTTCACACAATCCCGCGGCTCATCAAATTTCATCCGTCGGAAGCTACCTTGCGGCCCTCGGTCCCAACTTTTTATAAGGACACAGGTCTAAATCATGAAACAGACCAGAAAAGCCAGGGGTGACAGAGAGCAAGGATTCACGATTGCATGGCACAGTCGGTAAGCGATTCAGACGTGGTGGCACTTGGATCACCGTTGTGGGTGTGATCAAAGATGTTCGCCGTCACCGGCAGGGGCCGGATCAACCACAGCTAGCTCAGATGTTTCTGCCGCTGAGACAGAATATCGGTAACTCTCGCAATATGGTGCTGGTTGTGCGCACGACTTCCGAGCCCCTGGCGCTCGCGTCGGCGGTGCGAAAGACGGTCGGGTCGATCGATGATGGCATCCCTGTTTCCCAGGTGACAACCTTGGAAAGCATGATCAGCGAGTCCCAGTCCTTACGGCGGTTTCAAACGTGGCTTTTGATTTTGTTTGCTTCGTTCGCCCTGCTGCTGGCAGCTATCGGGATTTACGGCCTGATGCACTATTCGGTCGCGCAACGAAATCATGAGATCGGCATCCGCATGGCGGTTGGCGCCAACCGCAGTGACGTGTTGCGACTCATCATTCGGCAGGGGCTCGCCGTTGTATTGGTGGGAGAAGCTGTGGGCCTGGCGGCTGCCATCGGGCTTAGCCAGACCATGTCGAGTCTCCTGTTTGAAGTCGAGCCGATGGATCCGGCCACTCTGGCAATAGTAACGTTGCTCTTGACGGGTGTGGGAGCCAGCGCGATCTACATCCCGGCCCGCCGGGCAGCCAAGGTCGATTCGATGAAGGCATTGAGATATGAGTAAGAGGATTTCACATTCCCCCACGAGGGGGCGACATCGATAGATCCCATGAGAGTACGGAAATGCGCAAAGAACGAAAAAAGTAACCAGAATGATCGAGCTACTCAATCTCAACAAATGCTATAAGATCCTCCCTTCCCTCTCGAAGAGGATATTGAGACGGCTGAAGAAACCCGTCTTCGCTACGAAGGCTGGCGTCTATTACGTTCTCCGGCAGATTGACCGGAAGGTCTCGGAAGGTGAGTTCATCACGATCATGGCGCCTTCCGGAGCGGGCAAGTCGACACTGCTGAGTATTCTCGGGATACTGGCAGGGTGAGTATCAGTTTGCCCAGCATCGAATCCACGACCTTAATCCCAAGGAGAGAATCGCGCTCAACCGAGAATATGTCGGCTTTATCCATCAGCAATTCCATCTCATTAATGACCTCACCGTGGCGGAAAACCTGGACTTACCCCTGTCTTACCAAAACGTCAAGCGTTCTGAGCGGCAGGTAGCAGTCGCCGACACGCTCGATCGATTTGGATCGTCGCCAAAAAAGATCTTTGTCCGTCACAGCTCTCCGGTGGCCAGTAGCAGTTGATTGCGATAGCCCGTGCCATTATCGCCAGGCCGGAACTGATCCTCGCCGATGAACCGACCGGCAATCTCCATTCAGACCAGGGAAAAGAGATCATGGATCTGCTCCAGAGACTCAACCAGAAAGAAACGACGATTATTCAGGTCACCCACAATGAAGACTGGGCTGCTTACGGCAAACGCATCATCCAGCTTCGGGACGGATGGATCGCAAGGTGACCGGAGTTGCTATGGTTCACGGGCTGTTTGACACAAATCGGGCACATACCGTTTATTCAAGCAGCTTTGAGCCGGTGGAAAGAGTGTAAGTAATTGAAACTAGTGAAGAAGGAGTGGCGTCCCCAGGGGGATTTGAACCCCCGTCGCCGCCGTGAAAGGGCGGTGTCCTAGGCCAGGCTAGACGATGGGGACGCTGGGCTAGCCTTTTGCGAAAGCGGCATTCTAACACCTTAAAGATCGCCTTGTCCATTTTCAGCCGAACCAGAAGATGGACCCTCGGAAAACTGGAAATTTTTCTGTAGACTGCGACAATATTCTGACATGCGTAAGAATAAGATTATCTCAATTGGTACTTTGCCAGGCTGGTTCCAGCAGGAATTTCAGCCTGAATTCGAAATCATCACAGTGGCTGATTCAGCCCGTGACGAACTCCTGGCCAACCTCAGCCCGCAAGTCGTGGCAATTGTCGCCAGAGGTTCGGTCATGATCGATGCGGAGGTGATGGATCGGGGCCCTGGCCTGAAGTGTGTCGCACGCACCGGGGTCGGATACGACACCGTTGATATTGAAGCCGCAAGTGAACGTGGCCTGCCCGTCATCTTTACGCCGGGAGCAATGTCGGTGGCAGTGGCCGAACATACCCTGGCCTTACTGTTCGCGGCCGCCAAGCGGCTGGAAGGATGGCGCGCTGCACTGAATCGAGGAGACTGGGAGGAACGTTATCAAGAATTCAGCCGTGATATCTCC
>DATGOF010000467.1:0-2093 GCA_035306285.1 Acidobacteriota bacterium
CACCGAGTTTCTCCTCGAGTTTCCACCCGCCGACAATGGAGCATCTGACACTTCCGATTTTCGTAGAGAAAGCGGCGCTCTAAATTTTCCTCGGCTAGAGGAAAGGGAGGCAACCTCCAGATGAAGGAACTTCTCGTAGTGGACGATGAACAGCAGATGCTGGTTGCGATCGAGGAAACCTTAAAGAGAAAAGGCTTCTCCGTCACCACCGCCACCAATGGAATGGATGCCGTGGGGAAGCTCCGGAACCACTTCTATCAAGCGGTTATTACGGATGTACGAATGCCTGAGCTGAGTGGGCTCGATCTGTTAAAGCAAATCAAGAAACTCTCTCCCTCCACGCCAGTCATCTTGCTGACAGGCCATGGCACGGTGACCGACGCTGTCACTGCCTTGAAGCAGGGAGCATATGACTATCTCATGAAGCCCTTTTCGGCTCGAGAGTTGACAGACGTCGTTGATAAGGCCACCCGCGGCTCACTTGAAGAACCTACTTCCGGGGATGTCGAGATCGTCACCAACGATCCTGCCATGCGACAGCTTCTCGAAATGGCGTCGCAAGCCGCACAGAGCGATACGACCGTTCTGGTCGAAGCGGAAAGCGGCACCGGCAAGGAGCTCATTGCAAGATTCATTCACTCCTGTAGTTCTAGAAGAGAAAATGCTTTTGTGGCAGTCAATTGTGCTGCACTCCCTGATGAACTACTGGAAAGTGAGCTGTTCGGGCATGAAAAGGGAGCGTTTACGGGAGCCCTGAGCCGCAAGATCGGCAAATTCGAGCTCGCTCATCGGGGAACGATACTGCTCGATGAGATTGGAGAGATGGTCCCTCGTCTTCAGGCAAAGTTACTGAGAGTACTGCAGGAAAAGGAAATCGATCGAGTTGGAGGCCTCTCTCCCACCCGAGTCGACGTCCGCGTCATCGCAACCACCAATCGCAACCTCAAAGAGCTCGTCAATGAAGGGCAGTTCCGAGAGGACTTGTACTATCGTTTGAATGTTATACCCCTCACTATTCCTCCTTTGAGAGAACGAAAGAAGGATATTCCGCTTCTAGCCAATCACTTCTGTAATCGGTTCGGTCGCGAGGGGCAGAGCTTCGCCCAGGAAACGCTCGATCTGCTGCAGAAGTATCATTGGCCCGGCAATGTGCGAGAGTTGGAGAATGTGACGAGACGGGCACTTGCCCTTTCCCGAAATCCAGTTATATCCCCTGGAGACCTTTTCCTTAACCTGGATGATCCAACTCAAGCGTCCATTGAAGTTAAAGCAGGTATCTCCCTAAAGGAGATCGAAAAAGAGGTGATCAGGGTGACGTTGAGGGAGACAGAGGGAAATCGAACCCATGCTGCTCGGATGCTGGGCGTGAGTCTCAGAACTCTGAGGAACAAGCTGAGGGAGTATCGCGAACAAGGAGAGATTCTGTGATGAAGGTAAACGAGCCGATTCTCGACCGTATGAAGCTCTACCTGGACTTCGCGGTTAGAAAGCAGAAGGTCATCGCCAGCAATCTGGCGAATGTGGAGACACCTGGCTATCAGCGTAAGGAGCTGGAATTCGAAGAAATCTTTCAATCTGAAGTGGAGGGTCAGCTTCCTCTGCAGAGAACAAGTTCTCAGCACCTGGGGTCCAGACCCGCGCTTCTTCGCGAACCGGTCGTCAAGCAGACTTACACAGGCTCAATGGGATACGACGGGAATAATGTCGATCTGGATCAAGAAATGACTGATCTGTCTCAAAACGTATTGAAGTTTTCTGTCGTAAGTCAGCTATTGCAAAAGAAATTATCCATGATCGCCTACAGCATCAGAGAGGGTAGAAGTTAATGAGCGGCATGTTTTCGTCACTTGACGTGAGTGCTTCGGCTCTGACCGCCCAGCGGCGCCGGCTGGAGCTTCTGGTTACCAATATTGCGAACGCCCAAACCACCCGTACGGAAGAAGGGGGACCGTATCAAAGAAAGGATGTGGTTCTGGGGACGAAGCCCGTCGCGCCCTTCTGGAAAGTTCTCGCTGAAGCTGAATCCGGTGACTTGCAGGGGGTCGAGATTAGAGAGATTGTGACTGACCCGTCTCCTCCCATCCTCAAGTACG
>DATGOF010000468.1:0-4512 GCA_035306285.1 Acidobacteriota bacterium
AGGAGAATCCTTGTAAGATTCAAAAGGAGGGTGGCTCACCGAAAAGTTGGCTACCCGAACGTTCAGGCGCTCTTTGTTTTGAATGACCCATTCCACGGCTTGGATTAAGTTTGAGGTTTGCCCGCTGCCGTCCGCTCCGACGACTCTCAGGTCTACGAAGTTGACATTGGGAGCAACTCCCCGGAAGAGTCCGGAGGAAGCACGGCCGGTCCCCCCGATAATTCCCGCAACGTGGGTCCCATGACCATAATCATCCGATCCCGGCCGAATCCGCTGAGCCTCACCAGAAGTGAAATCGATGGCTTCAACCACCCGACGCGGAGCCAGATCCGGGTGAAAAGAGATTCCGGAATCAAACACGGCAACCGTAATACCTCTGCCCGTGTAACCTTTGCTTTGAGCCTGGTCGGCTCCAATCGAAGCGAGGTACGGATTTTCATCGAATGCTCTAAGCGAATCAGCAGGAGAAGAGGTAACTCGGATCTTCGCATCCAGAGTCACGTATTCTGCCAGCCTGCTGTTGAGAATTTGCTGGATCTGACGACCCGTGAGACGTGCTGCATAACCTTTTATAGATGGCAAGAGTACTCGGCCTACCTGGGGAGCAATGGTCGAATAGAGATTCTGGGGTACGCGAACAACCACCGGTATAGCATAGTCGTATGCTGGATTTCTCGTGATGAACTCAAGTTCTTTTCTGAGTACCAGGGAGACCTGACCGCCGTCGCTCTCAATGGCGACGCCCGGCCGTGCCGACAACCCTGGAGCAGGGAATGTCAAAGGAATGATCAAAGCGAGGACGCCTAGCCAGCAAATGACGCTACGCAAAGCGCCTTTATCTAAAATTCGAAATAACATCTTGCAACCTCCGTTGAGTTAAGATTTCCTCTAAAGTGGGCATTTACCCAGCTCCATTTTCATTCTGTGGATCTACCGTCTCAGAACCGTTGCAAAAGGCGGCTAAAAATGGCTTTTTCATTTTTTTTTCAGGAGAATCGACGTTTAGAGCAGCTTTTGGGAATGAGTTGACATGCTTTCTTTTGGGGGCCAGCACAGATGGAGGTCCTGAGAATCAAGCTTCTCGGACCGCCCGCCATCGAGCTGGGGGGCCGTTCGATCGACTTTGAACGACGGAAGGGGATCGCCGTTCTCGCTTACCTGGTTGTGAACCGCAGGGGAGCTGGACGGGACACGCTCGCGGCCCTTCTCTGGCCGGAAATGGATCGCGAGAAATCTTTGGCCGGCCTGCGCAGGGCCCTCGCATCAATCAACAAGACCCCGGTGGGTAACTACATTGAAGCCGACCGCAGGATGATCTCACTGCGACGCGATAACGAAATCTGGTCGGACATCTATGAGTTCGAGTCGATTGTAGAGGGCTCAACGACAAGCGCGAATGTGGACCCGGATGCTCTTGATCGATTGTCACGAGCCCTTGATCTTTATCGCGGATCCTTTCTTGAAGGGTTCACTGTACGCGACGCACAGGAGTTTGACGAGTGGCAACTGTTTCAAGGAGAACGTCTGCGCGCTCTCTTGATCGAAGCACTTCATCGAGGCGTTGACCTCGCTACTCAATACCAGGCTTTCGAACGGGCTCTCTCCTTCTCGTTGCGCTGGCAACAACTCGATCCTCTTGACGAAAATGTCCACCGCCGCCTGATGCAACTTTACGCGCAGGCCGGCAATCGAAGTGAGGCGATTCAGCAGTTCCGCCGGTGCAAGAAACTACTGGAAGAGGAATTGGGAATTGAACCTCAGGAGGATACCCGGAAGCTTTACCAAGTGATCAAGGACGGGAGTTTCCCGGACAGAGCGGAGACCTTGCGGCTCTCCGATCGAGCAAGATCCCCCCGCTACAATCTTCCGTCAGTTCCCACCTTGTTCGTAGGCCGACAGAAGGAACTGCAGTTAATTGAACAGCATTTGAGCGACCCTGCTTGCAGATTACTGACACTCACTGGCCCGGGAGGAATCGGGAAGACACGCCTCGCCCTCGAAGTCGCGCACAAAAATCGGTCCAGGTATCCGGACGGTATCTTCTTTGTGCCGCTGTCGGATCTTTCCTTAACTCAGAAACTTGCGCCGGCCATTGCCGACTCCCTTTCTCTTTCTTTTCAAAGTAAGGGAGAAGCCGAAATACAGTTGATCCACTATCTGCGAAATCGAGAGCTCTTACTGCTTCTCGATAACTTTGAGCATGTAGTTTCCAAAGCCGACGAACTTTCCGAACTGATTCGCAGGGCCCCAAAAATCAAGGTGCTGGTCACCAGCCGCGAAGGCCTGAATCTTCGAGGGGAGTGGCTCATCGAAGTGACCGGCCTCCAGGTTCCGGAAGAAGGGCATGCAGAGGCGGAGGGCTTCGATGCAATCCGCTTGTTTGCTGAAACCACACGCCGAATACGCCAAAATTATCACTTAAATCGGCAGGATTTGCCGGGAATTATAAGGATCTGTCGACTCGTATCAGGTATGCCGCTGGCCATCGAACTCGCGGCTGCCTGGATGCGTGTCCTCTCTCCCCAGGAGATCGCACAGGAGATCGAAAAAGGAATAGATTTTCTCGCCGCCGATCTTCGCGATCTGCCCGAGCGACATCGGAGTCTGCGGGCGGTTTTCTCTTATTCGTTCCAGCTGCTGCCGCCCGAGGAACGCTCCCTCTTCGCTCGTCTTTCAGTCTTCCGCTCTGGCTTCGACCGAAAAGCAGCAGAAAAGGTCGCGGGCGCATCTTTGAGCCAGTTGCTCGTCCTGATAAACAAGTCACTGGTTGTACGATCTGCTTCCGGCCGTTTTTCAATGCATCCACTGGTTCTGCGGTTTGCACGTGAGCAACTCGACGGCGACCCGCAGGAGAAAGCCGAGCTATTGGTTCGCTTTTGCGAGTACTACTGCCGCTTCCTCGAGGAACGACAGGACTACCTGAAGGGACCGGAACAGGATCGTGTATTGGAAGAACTTCGAACTGAAAGTGAAAATCTTCGTCTGGCCTGGAACTTGTCGCTCGAGCTCGGCAAGACTGAGTTGACAGGCGCCGGCCTGGAGACTCTCGCTGACTTCTTAATGATCTCGAGCCGGTTTCAGGAAGGTGATCAGCTAATGGGTCAGGCCGCCGGCCAGTTGCCTCCCGAGAACCGTCTTTTGAAGGCCCGCCTGACGGCCAGACAGGGTCGATTCTGCATTTCTCTGGGAGACTTTCAAAGAGCCCGAGTATTACTGGAGCAGAGTCTCGAGACACTGGGAGAGGAGAATGTTCCCGAGGAGATCGGCTATGTGCTGACTCACCTGAGCTCCGTCTTCTACTACCTGGGCGAATACGAAAAGACACGGGATCTCTTACGAACGAGCGTCAGTATTTCTCGGCTGACGGGCGACCGATACAATGTGGCCAATTCGTTCGTCCAGTTGGGCCGGGTCACCAGCGTTTTGGGCGATCACACTAAGGCCCGTCAGATTCTCAACCAGGCACTTGTGATCTTCGAAGAGGTGGGTGATCGAAATGGAATGGCCCGGAGCCTGATTAATCTGGGAAACATCGCTTTGCTCTCTCAAAACTATCTGGAAGCACAGCGGCTTTTTCTGGAGGCTCTGGAGAACTTCGAATCGCTTGGAGATCGGCGAGGTGCTTCGATTTGCCTCAGCAATTTAGGCCTTCTCTTCGAGCATTTGGGAGAGCATGAGCCCGCCCGCGAGTATTCACAGAAAGCTTTAAAGCAACTGAAGGAATTGGGAGATCTGGACGCGGCCTGTCGCGCCCTCGAGAATCTGGGTACCGCAAGCCTCGAGCTGGGCCAATTTGAAGAGGCAGAAGCCTACTTTCGGGAGGCGCTGAGAACCAGCCTCGAAATTCAATCGATCCCAGTGTCTCTAATCATTCTGGCGAGTATCGTTCGGATGATGGCGGAACGGGTTTCGCTTGAGCCGGCCCTTGAAGCGGCGTTCTTCGTGGCGAACCATCCCAAAGTCGACAGCGAGACGCGAGAGCGGGTTCTCTCTCTGATAGAGCGATTGGAGAGTCAGTTATCAGCTAAAGACATCGATCGCATTCGACGCAAAGCGGCAAAGCTTGATCTGGCAGGTCTGGCCTCCCAACTACTGGACGATCCTGAAATCGACCTGCTTCTGGCCTGATGAATGCGCTGGAGTAAGGTTTCCTTGAGGCGGCACTCGGTGGAGCCAACGAGCCACTACTTTCCACCGGCCTCTTCTTTCATATAGAATAAGCCTCTCAACGGTGGGGACGTAGCTCAGCCCGGAAGAGCGCCTGAATCGCACTCAGGAGGTCGAGGGTTCGAATCCCTTCGTCTCCACCAGCTTTCAGCCGATTGGGAATTTCAAAAGGTAACAATTAGGTAACCGGGCGGCCTGCTCGCGGGATTCGCTTTGATTCACTTCCGGGAATTTTTCCGTAAGTGTTTCTTTTGGCCTTCCCGGAGCTGTTCCACCGTGTTCCCTTTGCCGCTCCTTCGCTTCCGCTTCCAGCATGGGCAGGATGTCGGTTGCAATGGCGGCGGC
>DATGOF010000469.1:0-3061 GCA_035306285.1 Acidobacteriota bacterium
GATTGCTACCGAGATGGGTACTACACTACTCAAGGACACTTAAAGGATGAATCCACAAGCACTTATGGCTAACTCTCGGCTGACTTCTCCGTAAACTTGCGCTAGCAGCATTGATTCCGAAGGCTGGCAGAAAGTAGTCCGGCCGGCGACTACTTTCTTCCGCACAGACAGACAGATGCTAGCAAGTTGCAACCTTGAGCTTACATCTTTCGTCAGGGCTGCTGAGCGAGTGATTCCAGGAGACGACGGGCAGCGGGGCGTTGAGGAAATTGCTCGGTCAGACTATCCAGCAGCCGGTGAGCCTCATCTAGATCTTGTGTTGCCAGAAACGACGCAAGCAGTAGCGCTCGGGCATACGCCGCATCGAAATCTGTCGAGGTCTCCAAGCTTTGAAGATAAAGCTTTGCTGCGCGCTTCCAATCGCCACTTTCTTCGGCAGACAGGCCGCTCAGATATAACCGGCGAGCATCACCATAGGCGGTTAGGCGGTCCAGAAAAGCTGAATCCGAGATCCCTCTATCGAACAGAAAGCTATAACCAGGCTTGTAATTTTCAGCGAGCCAGAACGAAGACCCCGGAAGATCGCGATCACGATAGTAGACAAAATAGGGCGCCGTAAAGCTCACAACGGGGTTGGTGTCTCGATTAAGAACGGCCCCGGCCGATAAGTCGGCAAGGTCGAAGCGGTCCGCCAGAAAGGATCCAAACAATTCCAGTTCGGTAGCCAGTCCCACATCTTCCAGCTCTCGTTTCAGAGACCTGTTTTGCAAGCGCACTTTCAGCCAGTCGTTTGAGTAGTACCCCTTCGAATCGGCCCAACCTATCAGACCAACCACAGGCGCATCGAGACTCGGACGCAGGAGAAAGGCCCCGCTTTCGGGAAATATCTCAAGGAAGCTGCCCACAATGATTTTCAGAATCTCCCGGTCCATTTGAAAGAGTGAGAGCCACTGACAGTACAGCCCTTCCGGAGCCAGACGATCACGAACAGCCGCAAAATGCTCCACTGTATACAATCCGCCTGCACCATCCCGGGAAGGATGAAACAGGTCTCCGACTATAACGTCGTATTTGTGCGCAATTGAACGAATGAAACGACGCGCGTCGGATCGAAAGAGTTGAATACGCTGAAGCTGTGGCAATCCACCATTGGCTTCCTGAAAGTAACTCAGTAGATCGAGAATTTCTGGTACCAACTCGACACCAGTGGCATTCAACTCAGGATAAAAGCGCGAAGCTCCAAGCGTGATCCCAGTACCCACCCCAAGAAAAAGGGCCTGGCGGGGCCTTGGATGGAGGAGAAGAGGAATATGGGCCTGGCGCCGTTCCGCGCGGGCAGCGGCAGTACCGCCCATGACAAAATGCTGGTTCATGAGCAGAGCTCGGTTGCCATCAGCATATTCAATCACGGACGCTTCTCCCATGACTCCCGCCCGGTAGTCCACGAGGCTCGTTTCTGAAAGATGAAGAGGCTTTGGAATTCGTTCCGGAACGACTATCGTCACCGTCAGAAGAAGCAGACCCGCTAGAGGGACTTGAAATCGAGGGCTTGGCAACAGGAGCAGATAACCGGCCGCTATCGTCGCAACTGCCCACCGAATTCCCGCCATCGGGATGATCAGAGTTCCAAAAATGAAAGGAGCGGCCATGCTGCCAAGCGTGTTGAAAGCTGCAGCAGTGCCGATTCCACCTCGGGGACTCCTGGCAAGGTGCACAAGATGACTGAAAAGTCCACCCATGAGCAGAGCCGGAAGAAACAAGACCAATGCTCCCAGAAGCATTTCAGCCGCCATGCCGATTGGCATTCCAGGAATCCAGTCGGGGCGGAGGCTCTGATAAATGCGCTGAGATTCAGCCATAATGAGAGTCCCGATCAAAACAGAAAAAGCGAGACTACAAATTAGAAACCTCAGTAGCGCTTCTTCATTTACGCGGGTTCCGAATCTCTGGTAAAGCCCGGCACCTATCGATGTGGCCACGAGGTACGTCATCAACAGAATTGAAAAGGTATAGACGGTATCCTCAAGGACGTTTCCCAGAACCCAGATTGCGACCACTTCATAGCCAATGCCCAACAGGCCGGTAAGAAATACGGTCAAATAGAGACGTTTTCTGATGATGGAGGGTCGAGTTTTCAGGGCAAAAGGCCAGTCAGCGGGGGAAGCGAGAGATAGGAAGAAAGCGATGATGCCGCAAGCGATGTTGATGATCGCGAACGTTGACAAAGCGAACCCCAATCCTCGAACAGGCACGAGAAGGAATGTCGCAATAAAGGCTCCAAAGAATGCCCCCAGGGCACTGGATGAGTAAAGGACTCCCACTGTACGTCCTTGGTGACTCCAGGGTGCGAGCCAACGTTCAATGGCAGGCAAAGCTCCACCGATCGCAAAGGTCGTCGGTAACAAAACTATGAGTGGCACCAGGGAAGCACTCCAGTGAAGCCATGCAGAGGGCTCCGGTCCCAATAGAATGTGCGCCCAATGATTCACCTGCGGCAGCAGTTTCACCGTCAGCAGTGCCCAGAGGCCTCCCATTAGCTCCAGCACTGCGTACCATTGGGCTGGATTCCGGCTCCGGCTCAAGGGTCCGTCCAAAATCGCCGAACCGAGTGCGATACCGGCAAAGAAAGCTGTGAGAACAGCAAGTACGCCAGGGGTTTCGTGTCCAAGGCCAATCCCGAACCAGTAAGACCAGATGATTTCGTAGCTCAGCCCACACATCCCCGAAAGGAAGAATAGAAACGAAAGCAAGCTGAGGCGCACCAATGAAGGCTTCATCTGCAAGCTATCCTGAACGCACTATCTCCGGTATGCAAGCATCACTATCTGATGTAAATCAAGGAGCTGCAATGGCGCAAATTCACTTACGGCGAACAGATGCCGGGGCGCCTGTCCCCATTAGATGTGCCCCAATAGATTGGCCCCCAATAGATCCTCCCAATAGATCCCCCCAGGAGTGACCTGTCCCCAATAGACCCACGAAACAGTAGCCTGTCCCCAATAGATTGTCCCCCCAATAGATCCACTCGGCGAACAGATGCAGGGGCCTGTCCCCAATAGAT
>DATGOF010000470.1:0-5856 GCA_035306285.1 Acidobacteriota bacterium
CAGCGTAGCTATCAACAAACGACTTCGCGATCTCGTGGAAATTTTCCATGTGGGGGCCGAACAGGATCGGTTTGCCGAAAGCTGCCGGTTCAATCGGATTCTGGCCGCCAGTGGGGACCAGGCTCCCTCCGACATAAACCAGGTCAGCAAGTGGATAGAGGTGGAGTAACTCACCGATCGTGTCGACAAGTATACAATCCGCCTTTTGATTCTCCGTCTCAGGAGGGAGGGCAGATCGTAGGATGGACCGGATCCCGGAGCCCTCCAGCAGTTCTCTTACTTTGCCGCACCGGTGTGGGTGCCGGGGAACCAGGATCCATTTCAAGCCCGGATGCTTCTCTTTAAGGTGGAGAAACACCGGGACCAGTAGATCCTCTTCTCCGTCGCGGGTGCTGCCACAGAGCCAGATCAGTTGCTCTTCGTGACGATCGGGAGCCTCGGATCTTAACGCAGTTCGAATCAATTCTTCGAGGCTATTGTCTTTGGGCTTCTCGAGCCGATAGTCGAACTTCAGGTTGCCGACCCAGTTTACTTTCTCTTCTGGAACCCCGAGGCTGAGAATGCGGTCTTTGTCTCGGCGAGACTGCATACAAAAATGCTCAATGCGGTCCAGGACCGGCCGTAACAGTCGAGCCGTGCGACGATAGCGGGGATAAGAGCGATCGGAAATCCGGCCGTTGATGACCATGGTCGGAACGCCGGCCTGACTGGCAGCGTGAATGAAGTTTGGCCAGAACTCCGTCTCCGTGAGAAGGATGAGGTCGGGAGTCAGGTTCTCGAGAAAACGACGGCAAACCCCGGGGAGATCGAGGGGAAAGAAGAGTACCCGTGCCGTATCCTTAAAGAGATCCTTTGCTACCTGTTGCCCGGTTTCGGTGGTGGTGCTGATCAACACCTCGAAGCCCTTACTATGAAGCAGGTTTGCGAGAGGCGCAATGGCCTTCACTTCACCCACAGAGACGGCATGGATCCAGATTGCTTTGCGGTCGGAGGGAGGGCGCGGTGCGAGCGATTTTCCCATTCTTTCTTTCAGGTGAGCCCCTTTTCCGGTCCGAGATTTCCGAAGGTAGAGAAAGGGGAGCGAGAAAGCGAGAGCGAGGTAGTAGCCGAGACTGTAAAGGGACAGGAGAGTACGGTACATATTCAGCTTCCGATTCGATGAACCCCCTCATCATACCTTAACAGCCTGCAGGTAAAAGACCTTGGTTTTGCTCTCGGTGTGAATGCCCGTCTTGTGGCCGCTTCGCTTGAAAGCGGAGCGCAGAAAGCGCTATAATTCCTCCCTGTCGCGGTGCCGCTCTCGCCATCTTCCCGGAAGGGGCCGCGACGTCCAGTAGAATTCTTTGTCCAGCGATCGGAATTCTGTTAGGATATACGTTTCTGCAGCTTGACAGCTGGAAAAGTTGCAAGCTACGATTGAAGCCCATTATCCAGGTTTCATAACGGTTAGATGGAGAAATGTATCGAAATCGGGGCCGTTTTGTCGAAGTAGGAGAGCGTAATAGTGCCGACATTTAACCAGTTGGTTCGAAAAGGCAGGAAGAAGGTCAAAGCGAAGACCAAGAGCCCTGCGCTGCAAGGATGTCCTCAGAAGCGGGGCGTCTGCGTGCGCGTGTACACGCAGACTCCAAAGAAGCCGAATTCGGCTTTGAGGAAAGTGGCTAGGGTGCGCCTGACGAATGGAATCGAGGTGACCACCTACATTCCGGGTATTGGCCACAACCTCCAGGAGCACTCCATTGTGCTCATTCGCGGCGGACGTGTAAAAGACCTGCCTGGCGTCCGCTATCACATCATCCGCGGTACTCTCGATGCCGTAGGAGTGGAAGGGCGAGAAAACGCTCGATCCAAGTACGGCACGAAGAGACCTAAGGGATAATCGACCAACGGTTAATTATCTATTCGAGCTGCACGGATATTTCTCTCCCTGCAGCTTGTTTTGTTTTTGGAGTGAGGATCGATGCCAAGGCGACGTGAAGTACCAAAGCGAGAGATTTTGCCGGATGCCACATACGGTAGTGAATTGATCAGCCGGTTGATTAACAAGTTGATGCTGGACGGGGAAAAAAGTGTGGCAGAGCGAATCGTCTCGGATGCCATGAACCTAATTGAACAGCGGACGGGTGAGGATCCGATGCGGATTTTCAAGCAGGCCATTGAGAATGTCCGCCCCTTCATGGAAACCAAGTCGCGTCGGGTTGGCGGGTCAACCTATCAGGTTCCGGTTGAAGTGAACCCTCGGCGGCGTACGGCCTTGGGATTGCGGTGGGTCGCTTTAGCGGCGCGGGATCGAAGCGAGAAGACGATGGCCGAACGTCTTGCCGGTGAATTGCTGGACGCTGCTAATAACAGAGGAGGGGCGGTCAGGAAGAAGGAAGATGTCCATCGGATGGCAGAGGCAAACAAGGCTTTCGCTCACTACCGGTGGTAGAACCGGAAAGATTAGAAGCTGCTTCAGTATGCCCGAGAGAGGATGACCGGGTAAATCAGCGCTTCAGGGAGTTTAAGTAAACCGTGCCAAGAAAAGTACCTTTAGAAAAGACAAGAAACATCGGCATCATGGCGCACATCGATGCCGGAAAGACCACTACTACCGAGCGGATCCTCTTTTATACAGGGATCACGTACAAGCTCGGCGAGGTCCACGAAGGGACTGCGACGATGGACTGGATGGCCCAGGAACAGGAGCGCGGCATCACCATTACCTCCGCCGCAACAACCTGTTTCTGGAAGGACGTCCGGATCAACATTATTGATACCCCGGGACACGTTGACTTTACAGCCGAGGTCGAACGATCTCTGAGAGTACTTGACGGAGCGGTCGCCCTCTTTGATGCAGTTGCCGGAGTAGAGCCTCAATCGGAAACCGTTTGGCGGCAGGCCGACAAGTACCGGGTACCACGAATCGCCTTCGTCAACAAAATGGATCGGCCTGGAGCTGATTTCTTCAAGGCAATGGAATCAATGAAGAGGAAGCTGCAGGCCAAGCCGGTTGCTATTCAGATTCCACTGGGAAGCGAGGATCAGTTCGAGGGTGTAATCGATCTGGTTTCCATGAAGGCGATTGTGTATAAGGCCGAGGTCCTCGGCGCTCAGTATGATGTGGTCGAAATTCCTGACCAGTACCGTTCTCAAGCCGAAGAGTGGCACGAGAAGATGGTGGAAGCGGCGGTCGAGACCGATGACTCCTTGCTGGAGAAATATCTTGGCGGAGAAAAGATTACGGATGAAGAGCTGATCGCGGCGCTGCGGAAAGGTACTTGTGAACTGGCGTTTACTCCCTGTCTGTGCGGTTCGGCTTTTAAGAACAAAGGGGTTCAACCTCTTCTTGACGCCGTTGTAAATTACCTTCCATCGCCCCTGGACGTTCCGCCGGTGCAGGGAATCGATCTCAAAACCGGCGAACCTATCACGCGGAAGGCCGATGACAATGCACCGTTTTCTGCGCTGATCTTCAAGATCATGACCGATCCCTTTGTGGGTCAGCTAGCATTCCTTCGGGTTTACTCCGGCTCGCTTGCCTCTGGTTCAACGGTTTACAACTCGACCAAGGGTCGAGATGAGCGGATTGGCCGTCTTTTGAAGATGCATGCCAATAAGCGGGAAGAGATCAAGGAAGTCTACTCGGGCGATATCGCTGCTGCCGTAGGACTGAAAGATGTTTCCACGGGTGACACGATCTGCGCCAAGGATAGTCCAGTAATTCTAGAGGCAATGGACTTTCCCGAACCTGTTATTTCGGTCGCAATCGAGCCTAAGACTCGTGACGATCAGGAAAAGCTGGGCTTCTCCCTGGCCAAGCTGATGCAGGAAGATCCGACTTTCAAAGTCCATACCGATCCGGATACTGGCGAGACAATCATTTCGGGTATGGGAGAGCTGCACCTGGAGATCATCGTTGATCGCCTCCTTCGTGAGTTCAAAGTTGGGGCCAATGTCGGAAAGCCGCAGGTGTCTTATAAGGAAACCATCACGCAGGCGGCTGAGGGTGAAGGCCGGTACGTGCGGCAAACCGGAGGCCGAGGTCAATACGGTCATGCGAAGATTCGGATTGAGCCTGGCGAGCCGGGTAGCGGCTTTGTGTTCGAGAATGCAATCGTCGGGGGGGTCATTCCACGCGAATTCATTGCCCCTATACAGAAGGGTATCGAGGAAGCGCTGGAAGGTGGCGTTTTGGCCGGCTATCCGATGGAGAACGTCAAGGTCACCCTTTACGACGGTTCATACCACGAAGTTGACTCGTCCGAAATGGCATTTAAGATTGCCGGCTCAATGGCCTTAAAGGACGCGGCCAAGAAGGCTCGTCCCGTGCTGCTGGAGCCGGTCATGAAGGTTGAAGTTGTGGTGCCGGAAGAATACATGGGGGCCGTAATCGGCGACTTGAACAGTCGCAGGGGACGAATTGGAGAGATGGAACCGCGGGGTACTACTCAGGTAGTTCAAGCCTATGTGCCTCTTTCAGAGATGTTCGGCTACGCCACTGACCTTCGATCCCTAACGCAGGGAAGAGCGACCTACACGATGCATTTCGAGCGCTACGAGGAAGTGCCCAAGAATCTGGCTGACGAGTTGATCGCGAAAGCTCAGGGCAAGCTGGTTACGAATTAGTTCTGGATGTCCAATCCGGACACCAAAAACTTAGACCTTACAGAGAGCTGGGAGAGCTAACGGTATGGCAAGGGAGAAATTTGAGCGAACGAAGCCGCACGTAAATATTGGGACGATAGGGCACGTGGACCACGGGAAGACGACGTTGACGGCAGCGATCACGACAGTGTTGGGGAAGGCGAATCCGAAGATCCAGGTGCGGTCGTTTGATTCGATCGACAATGCGCCGGAAGAGAAGGAGCGAGGGATCACGATCGCGACGTCGCACGTGGAGTATGAGACCGAGAATCGGCACTATGCGCACGTGGACTGTCCTGGGCACGCGGACTACGTGAAGAATATGATCACGGGAGCGGCGCAGATGGACGGAGCGATTCTGGTGGTGTCGGCAGCGGATGGACCGATGCCCCAGACGCGGGAGCACATTTTGTTGGCACGCCAGGTGGGAGTTCCGAGCATCGTGGTGTTTTTAAACAAGATCGATATGGTGGATGACCCGGAACTATTGGATCTGGTAGAGCTGGAAGTACGGGAGTTGCTGTCCAATTATGATTTTCCTGGGGATGACCTTCCGGTGATACGAGGCAGTGCGTTGAAGGCCCTGGAAGGAGATGGGGAGGCGGAGAAGCGGATTCTGGAGTTGATGAGTGCGGTGGATGAGTATATACCGCTGCCGGAACGAGATGTGGACCGTCCGTTTTTGATGCCGATCGAGGATATTTTTTCGATCAGCGGACGTGGGACGGTGGTGACGGGGCGAATCGAGCGTGGACGGATCAAGGTGGGTGAAGAGGTAGAGATCGTAGGGATCCGAGAGACGCAGAGGAAGGTGGTCACGGGAGTGGAGATGTTCCGCAAGATGCTGGATGAAGGCCAGGCGGGAGACAACGTGGGACTGTTGCTGCGCGGGACGGATAAGGATGATGTGGAGCGTGGTCAGGTGCTGGCGGCACCGGGATCGATTACGCCGCATACGAAGTTCAAGGCAGAAGCGTATATATTGACGAAGGAAGAAGGAGGGCGGCACACGCCGTTTTTCACGGGGTATCGGCCGCAGTTTTACTTTCGGACGACGGATGTGACGGGCGACGTGAAATTGCCGGAAGGCACAGAGATGGTGATGCCCGGAGACAATGTGTCGATCGAAGTGAGTCTGATTACGCCGATCGCAATGGAGAAAGGGCTGCGGTTCGCTATCCGCGAAGGCGGCCGAACCGTCGGTGCTGGAACCATTACCGACATTTTAGA
>DATGOF010000471.1:0-4296 GCA_035306285.1 Acidobacteriota bacterium
ACTCCTGGATGGGAACGCAATATGGATGACGAGATGATTCGCAGGCTAGCCGAGAACGGTGGGGTCATACAAATTAATTTCGGTTCTTCCTTCTTGCGTGACGATTATCGCCGGAACTCCGTTATCGTTCAGCAGAAGCTCAGGACATTCAGAGAATCGCGGGATTTGTCGATGGATGCACCGGAGGTTATCGAAATGCGCCAGAAACTTCTTGAAGAATATCCTCCGGCTTACGCCGACATTTCCGACGTCGTTCGTCACATCGAGCACGTTGTTAACCTGGTTGGAGTTCAGCACGTAGGAATCGGTTCCGATTTCGACGGCGTAGGAGATTCTCTGCCTTATGGCCTCAAAGACGTCTCTCAATATCCTAATCTTATTTATGAGTTACTGAAAAAAGGATTTACTGAAGAAGAGATAAGCCTTATCTTGTCTGAAAACACTCTAAGGGTTTGGAGTGAAGTCGAGGCGGTGGCTAAACGTCTTCAGAGCGAGAGCTAGAGCTAGAGGGAGCCGTCCTGGGGGGATTCTAACGGGTGAGCTCCCACGCCAGGTGCTGAATTTCCGGAGCAATCAGCTTTTCCCAGGCCAGTTTGACAGCCTTAGGCGAGCCCGGCACAGAGATCACGATGCTGTTGCGATAGGTCCCAGCAGCGGCGCGGGAAAGCATAGCGGCCGGTCCGATCTCCTGGTAGCTCAACATGCGAAAGATCTCGCCGAAGCCAGTCAGCGTTTTTTCGAGTTTCGCCGCCAGGACGTCGTAGGTCGTATCACGACGGGAAATTCCGGTACCACCGTTGAAGAGCAATACCTCACAGCCCAGTTCGCTTAATTCGTTCAGGGTCCGTTCAATGCGATCCGGTTCGTCGGGGATCACTCGATAGGCACAGAGCTCGTGACCGGCTTCGTTGATCTGCTCTTGAAGATATTTCCCGTTCGTATCGTCTTCTGGTGAACGCGTGTCGCTGACCGTGATCACTGCGACGCGTACGGGGCCCTTCAGCCTGGCTTGCTCTTGATGACTTGCAGGACCAGCCTTGCTTTTCATTCTTCAGGAGGAGGAGGCACTGGAAGTTGATCCTCTGGAACATCCTTCCATTTCTCTCCTTCTTCAACGAGCATCACCGGAATGCCATCACGTATAGGATACTTGAGGCCGGAGTCATCGCTGACAAGCCAGCAGTTATGAACCAGTCGCAGTCTTCCCGGATCCTGCCCGCGATCGGTATAGTGAACAGCAACCGGGCAGCGGAGAATTTCAAGCAACTCGGGACTAATTGGAAGTTCTTTTTCAGATTCAGACATTCGTTTACCTCGACTAACCGGGAGGCCAGTGCATAGACCGGCCACCCAGGATGTGGAGATGAAGATGATCGACGGTTTGTCCTCCGTGCCGGCCCGTATTGATAACGACACGATAGCCGCCTTGCTCGAGGCCCTGGTTTCTTGCCACTTCGGCCGCTTTAATGAGCAGATGCCCCATGAGTGGATGGTCGTCCGGTTCAACTTCAACCAAAGACGCGATCTCTTTCTTGGGTATCAGTAGAATGTGAACGGGAGCTTTGGGATCGATGTCGCGAAAGGCCAGACAGAGATCATCTTCGTAAACAATATCAGCGGGTGCTTCCCGGTCGATTATTTTCTTGAAGATCGTCATGAATATATCCTCTCGATTTTACAGACAATGTCAAAGGACAATAGCGAGAAAGAAAGCGATTGGTTGCCCGGGCGCAGTCAGGTTGATCCGGCAACGCCCTACTGATTACTGGTGGCGCAATGACTGAAACGACGCAGGACAAATGGAAGAGGAGGATCGGGACGGGGGCAGGCGTGTTCCTCGGTTTGATCCTCATGATTGCCGCAATCGGCAAGGCAATGGACCCCATCCTCTTCGCCCAACAGATCCGAAATGAAGGACTGGCTGGAATTCTCTCGGCCAACACGGTCATGCTGTTGGCTCTGGCTTTAGAGATGGGACTTGGAGTCGCCCTCTTACTGGGGATGCGTCAGAGGTGGATCCTCTTTCCGACCACTCTGCTCGTCTCTTTCTTTCTGTTTCTGACCGGGCGAAATTATCTTCTGATCCTTCTTGGGCAAAGGGATCCATCTTATGAGTGTGGATGTTTCGGTGTTCTTTTCGAACGAACGGGAACACAGGCGTTCTGGCAGGATCTTTTCATTCTCCTGCCACCGCTTCTTTTGGCCCATTGGAAGCGCCCTGTCGGCAGTGGTTTTCCCGCTATCCGAACGATCGGTGCCGCGCTGGCCGCGGGCGCCATCGTCTTTTACACGGTCAATCTCTCCGGCCTTCCGCCTGCAGAGCACTCACCCGCTCCTGCTATAGTCGGGCCCTCCTTCCAGCCTGCCGAACAGTATCTGTTGTTCATTGACGGCCTGCCCTACCCCGACGCAAGAATCTATGAATCTAACAGTCTGGAGCTCCTCATCCTCAGCTCAGAATTGGATCATGCTGTCCTTCTAGACATAAGGACCGGAGAGGCGAGTCTGGGCGGGGGGAGTGCCGTAAGCGTACAGAGTGACGGAGCAGAAATCGATCGCAGCCACTTCCAGGAGGCAGGTGCTTTCTCGGTCGGAATGGAAGGTTTGAGCTTGGAAATTCTAGACCGTCGACTTGAGCTCAGGAATCGGTCGGCCGAGAGCGACTAAAATGCACCGGGAATGGAGGACGTTCCCAACCGGTCCGCTCAGTGTAGTTGTACTTGACTCCAAGTTAACCTGGCTAACGATAATGCGCTAAACTCGGAGAGCAATGAGCAAAGAAGCAAAGAATAATTACAGCGCCACCCTCCAACTCCCCCGGACATCTTTCTCGATGCGAGCGAATTTACTGCAGGCTGAACCGCGTCACCAGGAGCGCTGGGCCGGTCTCGATTTATACCAGAGAACGCGCAAGATTGCTCATCCCCGAGGGCGCTATATTCTCCATGACGGACCACCATACGCCAACGGTCCGATTCACATGGGTCACCTCTTGAATAAGATCCTCAAGGACCTGGTCGTACGCTCTCGTATCATGGCCGGCTACGATGTTGAGTTCATCCCCGGTTGGGATTGTCACGGTTTACCCATCGAGCACATGGTCGCCAAAGAGCTCGGAAACCAGGTTCATGAACTGGGAACGATGGGAGTACGTAAGAAATGCCAGGACTACGCCTGGCGCTTTGTTCAGCTCCAGTCCCAGCAGATGGAACGGCTGGGGACACTGGCTGATTATAAGAACCCTTACCTCACAATGGATCCAGCTTATGAAGCAGCGGTCTTGGAGGCGTTCGCCGTCCTGGTGTCGGAAGGGTTAGTGTACCGCGACGTCAAGCCGGTACACTGGTCCATCGCTAACCAGACGGCTCTGGCTGAGGCAGAACTGGAATATTACGAGCGCGAAGACACCAGTATCTATGTGCTTTTCGAGATCCTTGATAAGGCAGCCTTACCGGCCGCTCTTGGGGCACCCGTCGATTCGTCGGTCACCCTGATGATCTGGACGACGACCCCATGGACCCTTCCAGCCAATAGGGCCGTCGCTGTTGCGCCAGACGCCGAGTATTCACTCTACAGCTACCAGAGGGGAAGCGTACGCTACTACACGATCGTAGCCGAGGAGTTGGCCTCCCATATCTTCAGGTTGCCGCCTACTCCTTGCTCTTGCTGGCTCGGGGATAACGTTGACGTCGAGAGAATGGGGTCCGTTCGCGGATCAGAATTGGCTGCATCCGGCGCAACTTATCGTCATCCCTTCATAGATTACGAAGGGCGAATCGTCGTTGCCGACTACGTTACCCTCGAGGACGGCACCGGGCTCGTCCATACCGCTCCAGGTCATGGAGCCGAAGACTACTTTACCGGGATTCGAGAAGGGATCGAGATTTACTGTCCCGTGTTGGGAGACGGAACCTTCGATGATTCCGTTCCGGAGTGGCTGCGTGGGGTCGATGTATGGACAGCCAATGAGCTGATTGTGGAGCGGCTCCGTCAAAGCGGTCATCTATTTCATGCGGAGGCCTATCGGCACAGCTATCCGCATGATTGGCGAAGCAAAACGCCCACCATCTTTCGTGCTACAGAACAATGGTTTATCGCGGTGGACCGTGATTTTGGAGAGGATAGGGTTTCGCTCCGCCAGAGAGCGCTGCAAGCGACCCGTCACGAGATCGCCTTCTTTCCAGAGTGGGGCAAATCACGCTTGGAGGGCATGCTGGAAGCTCGGCCCGACTGGTGCATCAGCCGGCAGAGGGCCTGGGGCCTTCCGATTCCGGCCTTTATGGACGAAGAAGGACG
>DATGOF010000472.1:0-2769 GCA_035306285.1 Acidobacteriota bacterium
CCAGAATTCCCACCAGGGCATCTTCCACCTCAATATCGTGGAACCGCGTAGCGGCCAGACTGGATGCCTTCTTCACTGGGCCCAGGAGCCACAACATTAAATCCACCGTATGAATGGCCTGGTTGATCAGGGCCCCTCCTCCGTCGTACTGCCACGTACCCCTCCATCGCGACTGGGAATAATATTCGGGAGGACGGAACCATTTGACCTGGGCCGAAGTAATCAGGGGACGCCCCAGTGTTCCGGAATCGAGCAGCTGTTTCAGATGGATGAAATCTGGGTTGACTCGATCCTGAAAGAAGACTCCCAGCTGGACCTGATTTTCCTGGCAGACAGAGATAAGCCGATCAGCCTCTTCCAAAGTCACGTCGATCGGTTTCTCCACCAGAACGTGAATGCCTCGTGCTGCCGCCTCTATACCCTGTTTGGCATGAACACCCGACGGACTTCCGATGGCAACGATATCGAGCGGCCGATGCCCCCAGAATTCCTCTTCGCTGCCGTACCCGGCGCACTTGAACTCTTCCGCCAGATTCGCCACCCGTTCTGCATTCTGGCCCGAAACAGCAACTATTTCGAGATCTTCAATCTCGGCGGCAGCCTTCATATGCGTTTCGGTTATGTTCCCTGCACCAAGAAATCCGATATGCCACTTCGTCATTGATATACGCATCCCAGCTTTGCGGAGTCGATTTGCTTACCAGGTGCCACCGATTTTAACGATTCCCGTCGTTTTATCAAACGCTCTTGGAAGATAAGCCGTCAGGCGGGTCCGGTCTTCTTATCTCCTCCAGCGAGGAAGTCTCGAGCGAGCAATCGTCGCTCGGCGCAAGATTTACACGGGAGAGTTAATCCACCGGGTAGGGCGGCCATGATCCCTTAATTGACTTCCGGCGGCTGACGCAGTAATCTCAGTTTCTGTTGTTGCGATGGCACTTGCGGAACCTGAAATAACACTCGACCTAACGCCGAGAAAACGTCTGGACCTGATCGATGTCACTGCCCAGCTACGCCGTACCTACGGCGACGTCCTTTCTTCTTATCAGCGGGCCGTCTACTACTCATACCACACTACCGCGGGTTATCTTGAACAGAGCCTGTGTGCTCGACTGCGATACAATCGTGAATCTTTGCAGGATTTCATCCAATCGTTTCAAACGCTCTTTCCGCCAGGAGCGGATTACCGCCACGATGAGCTTCATTTGCGTTCGGAACTCACGGAAGAGCAGCGTAAATGCGAACCAAGAAACGCTGATTCCCACTTGACCTTCATCGGCTGTGGCCTCGCCAATTGCGTCACGTACGTCCACAAACCAGAAGTTCCGGTCTTCTTCATCGATCTTGATGGGATTTGCAATCAGCAGCAGCGCCGCCGGCAAACGACGATTATTCCGTTCAATCGAGAGCGGCTTGTCACTGAGGTCGAGCTGAGCGTGCCGGTCTCGAATCACTCGGTTGACTCAGTGAATTTAAAGGACCCCCGTCTGGGACTTTTTCAGCAATTCCAGGAGGCCATACAACGCTACGAGATTCGAAAAGGTCGAATCGACCTCAGGTTGCATCCGTCGGAATCGCATGCTGGCTTGACCGTGAATGAGTATGAAACGCTCTTGATGACGTACGATCTGGTGGATGTCTTACTGAATCCACTCCACTTCATGGCTGAGAAGGGGCGGCATATTTGGAACGATCCCCGGGCGGTTCCCAGCAAAGCACTCAATTATGCAAAGTATGACTTGGTGCAGGTGGTCAACAAGTTTCTAAATGTGATGGGCCTGAGCGAATCTTTGCTGGAGCGGATCGTCAACAAGTTTCTGGCTGTTCCTGCGGAGCGCTTTCTTCGGATGAAGCGCTCGGTCAGTCTTCTCGTTTCGAGCAATGAACCTGGCAAGTCGATTGTGGAAGGGGCCTACCAGAGCCCCATTATGGTGCAGTGGCGAAGAAGTGAGAATCAGACACGGCGTCTGCTCGCACGCTTAATTCGTTTTGAGTAATCTGAAGGCAGGCAGCTGAGCTTTCTATTCAACTAAAATTCAGGCCGAGTGACCTCTCGCCGAAGCCGCTCCAGCTCAACTCGCAAATCATCCAAACGAGCGTTGATGCCATCCAGCGTAGTCGTTGTCTTTTGAATTTCGCTTTGCAAATCCAGTCTCACCGCGTCCACGGTTGAGCCAGCTTGGCTGAGTTTGGAGAGCCGGTCTTGAACATCCTGAAGGGAAGTCTTGAATTCATCTACTTCATGGGATCGACGGTTCACTTCCGCCTCAAGACTTCGAACAGAATCGTTCAAATTCTTGAGTATGTCGCGGTGGCCGCTTACCTCCCCACGAATATCGCTGGACAGACCTGCAAGTGATTCCCTGGTGCGATTCTGCTGTTCCTTCAAACTTGTGATCGCCTCTTCGAGGCCAGTTAACGACTCTCGTAGCGACTCCACCGACTCGCGATTTGCCGAAATCGCTTGATCATAGCGGATAAGCATCGTTTCGAGAAGCTTACCGACCTCCTCGTCTTTATTGCTCAAGTCAGACTGAAGTTGCTGCGAATTATCGATCAGGCCCGAGACTCTCGAGCGCAGTTGCTGCTGCTCGGTTCTCTCCGCTTCCAGTTCAGCACGAAACTGCTCGAACTCTTCTCTCAGTTCTCCAAACCGGAATTCAACAAAGGCTACGACCCCGGCCCCGACAAGCAGAAGAATGACGAGGATGATCCAGGTTCTGTGGCGGGTCTTCTGGCTGTCCTGACGCTCCGAGCGACCTTCATTTGATT
>DATGOF010000473.1:0-5642 GCA_035306285.1 Acidobacteriota bacterium
ACTGATCATTGCATCAAAGGCGTCGGCGACGGCGAAGAGCCGTGCGCTGAGGGGGATGTCATTTCCTGCCAGCCCGTCCGGATAGCCTTGACCGTCCCAGCGTTCGTGATGATGTCGAATGACGGGAGCGGCCCCTTCCAAAAAGGGTATGTTTCTGATGATTTCCGCGCCTATCAAGGGATGTCGGCGCATCAATCTCCACTCCTCGTCAGTCAGAGGGCCAGGCTTCCGAAGGATGTAGTCGGGAACTCCGATCTTTCCAATATCATGAAGAATGGCGCCTCGGATCAGATCATCGAACCTGGAGGTCGATAGCTCTCTTGCAGCCTTGGTCGAGTCTTTGTGGTATCCGATCTCTTGCGCCAGTATGCGAGTGTATTCAACCACACGCTCCGCGTGTTCAGCAGTTTCTGCATCGCGTATGGTCAACGCTTTCGCCAGTGCGTGAATGGTTCCATCGTAGCTTCTTCTCAGCAGCCGCACCGTTGATTGCAGTTTATCGGTTTGCTCCAACACTCGTTCTTCCAATCGGGTCTGGTAAGTTGACTGGAGAATGGAAAGCTCACGCTCACTGATTGCCAGTTTTACGGTACGGAGTACGGTTTCGAGATCAAAAGGCTTTACGATGTAGTCACGAGCTCCTGCCTTCAGCGCATCGATGGCTGTCTGCCGTTCTTGCACTCCCGTGATTACGACGATTTCAAGATATGAATCCAGCCGTTTGAGTCGCGGAATCAGCTCTAACCCGGTCATCTCCGGCAGGATAATATCCACCAGCGTCACTTGAAATTCTCTCTCTTGCATCAGGCGAAGAGCCTCACTGGCGGATGCGGCCGGCGCGCAGGAGTAGCCGTGCCTGGACAACGTCCTCTCCAACAGGAGACGGATACTAGGATCATCTTCAACGATCAGGATGTTGAGTAAAGCAGGAGATATCATGAGCCCGCGGATTTAACGACTGGACCGGTTGAATTGAGTGATTGCTTTCGTCCTTCCTCTGTGCAGAGGACGGTGCCGGATTTGAAGGATCCGTGTCTGGCCGGCTGTCTTACTCCATCGGGGTCACACGGAGGGGAACGTCCCAGTGCGCTTCCAGCAACTCGAAACGACGCTGCTCTTCCCGCCGAAAAGCTTCCTGGTCAGGGAACAGTTCTTGAATGAGCCGCTGCTCTTCACTTGAATCTGCCATTACCTCCCAATTCTTGAAGACAAGCACGGCCATGAAGGTCCAGGCCGCGTGACCGTCTCCATGAAAGCGCGGCGTGAAGGCTTGCACTTCGAGAAGCCGACCGCTGTCAACCTGGGCTTTCAGAATCGGGTAGTGGTTCTTTCTGTAAAGATTGAGAAACTCTTCCTGGTACCCCCATTTCACTTTGTAAAAGTAGGCTACGGTGACAGCTTCCGGTGGATGACTGCCGCCACTGACCTGAAGGAGCGGTGCGTTGTTGCTCTCTATTTCAGCTGCTATCGCTGATGTCGAGAGAAGAGCAATTAGAAAAACTGAAAGACATTGCAGAAAGGATCTCATCGGGTTAGCTCCTCTGGTATCGAATGGTGCTCATTTAAACCAGAAAACAGCTCTTTGCTCTTTTAAGCGAAAAAAGTCACCGTTTCAAGGTGAAATGATTCGAAAGAAGGCCGGCGACAGGATATCGTACGGTAAATAGGGGTGGCTCTATCATCAGGCGCTTAAGGAGGAGAGACTTTTGCTCTCAAGCCATTCTGGAGCCACCCTTTCCAGTATATCGTTCGTGTCAACGACCATAATCTTATACCTGTGAAGGCAGCGTGGTCGTTTCAGCAGCTGTCGGGATGTAGCGCCGCCATCCTGTTCCTTCTAGTCGCGGTTGAAAAAGAGATGGATGTAGGATTTCAGCGATAATCTGGGCTGATTCAACGAGGCGGGGACCGGGGCGATTAAAGTATTGATTGCCCTCACAAAGATAAACCTGCTCTTTTCTGACCGCCTTCATAGCCGACCATTCCGCCTTCGATGTAAGCCAGTGCATTTCTTGTTCTGATCGATTCATAGAAAATCCACACGGCATAATGAGAATTATGTCCGGATCTGCCTCGACGAGAGAGTTCCAGGAGAGATAGGGAGAGTGGAGTCCGGCTTGACCGAAGAGGTCTCGGCCGCCAGCCAGGTCAACCAGTTCAGGCACCCAGTTGCCAGCCACCATGAGAGGTTCGATCCACTCGATGCAGGCCACGGAGGGACGTTGATCGGCGAGCTGAGCACGCCCGGAGATCTCTGAAAGACGTAACTGAAGGCTCTCAGTCGCCCTCAAGCCTCGCTTCGGTACTTCCAGCGCTTCAGCAGTTTTGAGGATATCTGTCCAGACATCCGCAAGGGTTGCTGCCTCCAGTGAAATCAATTGCATATCCGCATCGATCCGTTCGGCGAGTGCGCATTCAACATCTCTCAGGCTAACAGCACAAACTTCGCATTGTGTCTGAGTCAGTATGTGGGTAGGGTCCAGATCTTTAAGAAGAGAATCGAAGACACGATAGACCGATACTGCTTCTTTAAGCGCTTCTTTGACGGCCAGGTCTATCTGACGGCTACTGCCATTGGTTGGAAAGCGCGGCGCTGTGCAGACAGGCAATCGTTCGACCTCGGGCGGATAGTCGCACTCGTGCGACCGTCCAACCTGGTACGATCCGAGCTTCAGCAAGTGTATGATTTCAGTAGCACTGGCAATTAATGACACCAGACGCATGCTAGCCTCCCTGCTTGGTCATATCTTCCTCATCCTTGATCGCAGCCTCTACCAGGTCTCTGAAGACGAAGGGTCCGTCTTGATAGAAACCGGACGCCTGAACGAAAATCGGCGTCGAAAAGCACGGAAGATCCCAGACGAATGTGTGAAACTCCCCATTTTCTCCACAGGGATCGATGCCGTCAGGAAAAGCGTCCACGACAGGCAGCTCGAGCTCAACTCCAGCCCACTCTCGGGTGATGCGCTGCGTGTCGACACATGTAATGGTTGCCTTCAATCCTCCGCTGAGCATTTCAAAAATCAGGCGATCCGTGGGAGTTGCCCAGAGCGGAAAAATCGCTTTCAACCCTGCCCTGTTCATCCTCTCTTCGCGATATGCTCGGATATCTTCGAGATGCAAGTCGCCGAAAGCGATGCCCGTGACACCTTCCTCTCTCGCCTTCAAACATAGATTCTGCATCACCTCTTCATAGGCTGTGTTCGGACAGGGCCATGGAAGCTCTCCGACGTGAAGCGGAAGCCCTACAGCTGCCGCTTGCTTCCTGACAAGTTCTAGTCGGACGCCATGCATTGAAACGCGTTGAAACTGCTTTGAGATGGTTGTCACCAGTCCTGCAACTTCAAACTCGCCCCGCTGCAGCAGTCGATGCAGCGTCCATGCCGAGTCCTTGCCGCTACTCCAGGAGACCCATATTTTCTGCACTTGATCAGCCTGTTAAACCTTCTGGTTTTTCAGAAGCGGTCAATTCAGCCCGCCGCCGGTGGAACTTCACGATCAGATAATGGGAGCCGAAGAGGAACACTGAGAAGGTGAAATCCCCTGCAATTGTGCTTCCCAGATAAGGTAAACCGGCGAGATAGCAGGCGACAAGACCCTCAACAGTCGGTGGATAGAGGGATGTAAGCAGCCAGACGCCAAAATTTGTCACCAGATAGAACTGGACGCTGCAAGCGAGGGACGCACCCGCGATCCTGCCTGTGGTTATCGATTTCCTGAGGACACGGCCGATGAGTACGTTGATAAGCAAACTTCCATATACGAACCAGGTGGTGGAAGTAAACACCTTATGCCCAAGTAAATAAGCCAGAATGGGATTGGTGGTAGCCATGATTAACACAGGAATCAGAAACGCCTTCCACCCGTTAAGCCGTGCTCCGGCAAAGAGTCCGATTCCTCCAACGGCAGTGAAGTTGGGGACATGGGGAATTAAACGGCTGGCCGCACCAATCAGAATCAGAACGATCGCCAGCGGCTGTGCTCTTCTTGAATAGATTGAGTTTGTCTCCATTGCATCCTCCTTTCTGATTAGAATCCAAATTCGAGTCCGGTAGACAGAGAGCGACCCATCGCGCGGAAGCCGGCAATCTCCTGGTAATAGCGATTGAGAAGGTTCTGCCCCCGGACGATCCAGAAGAGTCGACTTTTTCCATCGGCGAAGGTCGAGACGGGAACTCTCGTCGACAAGTCCAAACGCCAGTAGGAAGGAAGTGAAATCCGTCGGCTCGAGAAATCGGGCAGGAACTCGATGTCATCGCGCTTTCCCTTATAAAGAAGATCCAGTCTCCAGCGGCTTTCGCGAATTGGCACTTCCACGAACATGCCGCCGGAGTGCAGCGGTCTCCTCAAGAGCGCCATCCCTTGCTCAAAGTTTCCTCCCGGTGTGGTGCCGGCATCGGTAACGCGGGTGGACGTCAATGTGTACTGTCCTCCAAGCAGCAGCCCCTGCCGAATCTCGTAAGAAGTTTCTAACTCTGCACCTAGACTTTTGGCTCGCTCGATATTCAAGTAATTCGGCGAGCCGGGAGGAACCAGAAAGGTAAATTCGATAAGGTCACTGAATCGGTTCAGAAAAAACGTGCCGGAAGCTCGAAATCTCCCGTCAGCTGTAAGGGAGTCCAGCCCCACGTCAAAAGATACGTTCCTTTCAGGATCCAGTTGTTCGTTTCCGTGGATGCCGGCGCCAGGAAGGCCCGCGATCTCGATGAAACTCGGAGCACGAAAACCCGTACCAACGCTGCTCCGAACTTTAAGCAGCTCTGAAACCAGGTAGCTTACGGACAAGGCTCCGCTGACGAAATTGTTGAACCGATCATTGTCTTCGTGGCGGATCCCGGCAGTCAGGAACAGTCGCTGTCCTATCGCGAACTGGTCCTGAAGATAAACACCAATGCTGCGTCGTCGTAAATTGTCGATCTCGGCCTCCTCGCGCTGATAAGAGGCCCCCAGCGTGAGCTGGTGATTCGAACCCAGCCAAAGATTGTTTTGCCAGTTCAGATAGTTCCTGGATTCAATTGTTTCGAAGCGTGAAGCTACTACGTCGTCAACCGAATTGGGCGGATGGACCGCCACAAAATCTCGATTATGGTGGCCGAACTGTAACTCGGTAGAAAAGGTTGAATGGAGTTGGTGTCGATAGCTTACCGAGTACACGCTGTCTCGACTGACCTGAAAATCATTGGGGTCAACTACCTCGCCCACCGAATTGGTCGGGAAGTGGTACCGACCATTCTGGTGTCTGACGCTGGCCGTGAGCGTGGAGCTTGACGATGTAGCGAGGTCTCCTCGGAAGGAAAGGTTGCCGACACGATATTGATTGTTGAAAGAGTGCAGGCCGTCAGAGTCGAAATAACGAGCTCCGAGAGAGTAGTTAAAGATCGGCGAGCCGCCGCTGACCGTGCCGTAATAAGTAGAAGATCCGTAGTTCCCAAAATCAAAGCCGAAGCTTCCCGACGGATCTCCCTCACCTTTGGCAGTAATGATGTGGATAGTGGCGGTGGCAGAATCGGATCCATAGAGAACCGAACCCGGGCCGCGGACGATTTCAATCCTTTCTACATTGGAAAGGTTGAAATCAGACAGGTCGATTAGGCCACCAGTGTGGTTCACCTTGATGCCATCCACCAAGACCATGGTGAAAT
>DATGOF010000474.1:0-2588 GCA_035306285.1 Acidobacteriota bacterium
AGAGTATTTGCAGTAATCTCCTGCACGGTTCCATAAACGTCATGGATCCGCTCTTCGGGTGGTGTGTCATTCGTCCAGAGCTTCCAGATACACCCTCCCTGACTGATCAGCAGGAGAAGCACGAACAGCCCGAGGGGCCGAATGATCAGGTTTTTCTTTGAATCAGCTTGGAGCCTCATACTAACTGCGACCTTCGAAAATATTAGTCAGCAAAGCCTTAACTCTCCTCTCTATTTCGTTACGAGTCAGTCGGAAAGCCTGGATGACTTCGAGCGGCTTCCCCCTAGCACGGGTAGGATCTATAACGTCCCAGTGCTCTACCTTGACTGAGGAAGGCAGATTAGCGCACCGCTCCTTGGCTTTCTCACACAACGTAACAAC
This sequence comes from Acidobacteriota bacterium, assembly GCA_035306285.1. Classification (GTDB taxonomy): domain Bacteria; phylum Acidobacteriota; class UBA6911; order RPQK01; family JAPXNP01; genus DATGOF01. The sequence goes on from DATGOF010000474.1 coordinate 382, forward strand.
ATAGTCGAAGGATGTCAGATCCATCCGGTCCAATGGGTTGGGTGCTTGACTGGATATGTCGATTCCAGCCTCATTCATTGCCCATTGAGCATAGGGATGGATGGGAGCCGGATCGATCGCGGCACTATGCACTTCAATTTGGTCTCCACCGTAGTAGCGCGCAAAGCCTTCCGCCATATGAGCGCGCGTCGAGTTCCGATTAGATACAAACAATATCCTTGCCATAACTCATGTCGCTTTCACCAAGTGACGCCCCGAATGCACAGTGAAAAAAGGTATCTTAATAAACCAGCCGGGAAAGAGCAAAGCACGGCCTGCTCGGGCCGAATTGAAACACCATTATGATATCTTAGGAATCCTGACACACTGAACCAGAAGACGACCCACATTTGCAGACGAGGCTTTGCAGTGAAACGACAGACCTCAATCTTATTGGCTTTAGTCCTTCTGTGCGGTCATCTCGCTTTGGCTCAGAACCGCTGGGAAATACCCTTTCAGGACCGGGACATTCAAGTGGACGGTATTCTCGACGAGTGGGATCAAATCCCGGCAATTGTCCTGGCGCCTAATATGGAGGGGCTTGCTTCCGAAGGTGAGTTCGGAGAGGACGATGTTCGACTGACCATCCGAGGTGTCCGCAATCAAGATTACCTTTACCTCGCCATCGAATGGTATGACGATGTCTGGGATGTTGCTGAGGTCCGGAGGCGGGACGCAGTTTGGATCAGCACCGATGGAACTCGCAGAGATCGGATGCTGTTTTTCGACTACTTCAAGTTCCATCTTCGGCGAGGAGACTATGACTATACGCTCTGGCTATCTCCGCGTGTCAATGACCAGGGTCCGCATTCGTGGCATCGCTTGTTGACGGGTTATTCTGCGATGGAACGGGCGAGTTCTGCGCCTTTGATTTCCGCTCGAGAGCAGGAAGACCATGTCACAATAGAGATCATGTTCCTGTGGAACGAACTCAGACTGGACCGTGATAGAACCTCTAGTCCACTCACGCTGATCGTGTCAGACAGCGACCAGCCGGGCTACCTTCTTGATACGAAATTAAAGAACTTAAAGTGGATCGCCTGGCAGGGCGAGGTTCACTTCGGCCGTTAGGCCCGATATGAGGAGTGATGAATGGCGAGTAGTGAAGACCTCCAGGCAGTGCTGGTCGAGATCGTCAGGAGTCCTGTCGGCAAAGCGCCAAGGGGCACTCTGCGCAACCTCCGCCCAGATGATATTGCCGGGCAGGTCGTAAAGGGACTTCTCAACAGGGTTGCTGATCTGCCACCCGATCAAATTGACGATGTCATCCTGGGTTGCGCTTTTCCAGAAGGGGAGCAGGGGATGAACATCGCACGGATTGCCTCGCAGCTGGCGGGATTGCCGGACCAGGTCAGCGCGATGACAATCAATCGCTTTTGTTCCTCCGGTCTTCAGTCGATTGCTCTGGCCAGTTCCACAATTGAAACCGGTATGAATTCGGTCGTTATTGCCGGAGGCGTGGAAAGCATGAGCATGGTTCCCATGGAGGGCCACTTTTTCTCGCCCAATCCAAAGATTGTCGAAGAAGATCCCGATGTCTACATTTCCATGGGTTTAACCGCCGAGAACGTTGTCGAACGCTACGGAATATCGCGCGAGAGACAGGATGAGTTTGCGCTTAGGAGCCATCACAACGCCCTGGCCGCCCGGAGTCGATTTGCCTCCGAGATCGTAGCGCTCGACGTCCCGGTCGAGTCCTTTGAAAAAGGGCACAAGAAATCGACAATTCAGCGCTTCGACACGGACGAAGGACCCCGCTCCGACACATCGATGGAAGCTCTGCGCCAGCTCAAACCGGTCTTTAAGGTAAAAGGTACCGTGACAGCCGGAAACAGCAGTCAGCGGAGTGACGGGGCTGCCGCCGGCGTGCTGATGTCGCGAAGTCGAGCGCGCGAACTCGGGTTGACTCCTCGAGCACGCTTGCTGGCCTATGCTACAGCCGGGACTGCTCCCGAAATCATGGGTATCGGGCCTGTCGAGGCCATTCCCAAGGCCTTAAAGCAGGCCGATTTGGAACTAAAGGATATCGAACTGATCGAGCTGAACGAAGCTTTTGCGGGGCAGGCGCTGGCCGTCATTCAGGAGGCCGGCCTGAATCCAGAAATCGTTAACGTAAACGGAGGCGCAATCGCGCTCGGCCATCCACTGGGCTGTACCGGTGCCAAGCT
>DATGOF010000475.1:0-5447 GCA_035306285.1 Acidobacteriota bacterium
GTTTTCTTACCCTTGCAGGACGAGATCTTTCCCGATGAGGACGATTTTGGGCGAATCTTCCGGAACAATGCTCGTCTGTCAGCGGAGGGAGTCCCGCAAATAGCGGCCATTATGGGCCCCTGTATCGCCGGGGGGGCTTACCTCCCCGTTATGTGCGACCGCATTTTAATGACCGAGGGTAGCGGACTTTTCATTGCCGGTCCCTCCCTGGTGAAGGCCGCCATCGGACAGGACATCAGCGAAGAAGAATTGGGAGGGGCTGAGCTGCATGCCAAGTTGAGCGGGACCATCGACTTTCGTGAGCCGGATGATCGGAGCTGCATCGAGAGGCTGAGGGAACTCGTCAAGGCGATTGGGAAAGAAGGGAAGCCGATCTCAGTGAGAGGGGAGGAGCGTCCCCCTAAACTGGACGCCGATGAGATCTATGAACTGATGCCACTCGATTCTTCGCAAGAATATGACACGCTCAGAATCTTGCAGACGATTTTCGATGAGAGCAAAGTCATACAGTACAAGGAGGAGTATGGGCGCACTCTCATTTGCGGCTATGCTCATCTGGCTGGCTGGCCGGTCGGCGTCATCGCTAATCAGCGCACCCACACAAAGGTTCCCGGGCGGCCCATTGAGGTGGGCGGAGTGATTTACCCCGAAAGTGCAGACAAAGCCGCCCGCTTTGTCATGGATTGCAATCAGAATGGCCTGCCCATTATTTTCTTCCAGGATGTGAACGGCTTCATGGTGGGGCGCGATGCAGAAATCAATGGCATCATCAAATCGGGTGCAAAACTTGTGAACGCCGTGGCCAACAGTACCGTACCCAAGGTCACCGTAATTATCGGTGGCAGCTATGGTGCAGGGAACTATGCCCTGTGCGGAAAGGCCTATGATCCTCGCTTTATTTTTGCCTGGCCTACCTGCCGTTATGCAGTGATGGGAGGGGAACAGGCGGCCAGAACGCTTCTCGAGCTGAGAATCCGTCAATTGCGAAAGAAGGGTGAAGAAATTGACGAAGAGGTTTACCAGCAGCTGCTTGACGATATACGAGCCCGATACGGTGAACAGCTGGATCCTCGCTACGCAGCGGCCCGGCTCTGGATCGACGCCATTATCGAGCCCCATCAAACGCGAGAAGCCTTAAAGCTGGCACTTGAGGTCGTGTCCTATGGCCCTGAGCCGGGTCCATTCAAGATAGGAGTCATACAGGTGTGAGCAAGACGATCGTTCGTGAGGATGACTATCCCGTCGTGCATCTCTTCCTGGCCCGACCCGAAGCTCGAAATGCCCTCTCCCGTGAGTTGATTCAGGAGCTAAGAGCTGAGCTGGAGACAGTAGCCGATGACAGACGTGTCAGAGCAGTAATCCTGGGCAGTCGCGATAAGGTTTTTTGTGCAGGTGCGGACCTGCGCGAGATGAAGGAACTGTTGGCCGGCAATAAGGAGCAGGGAAGGGAGGACACCCAATCTCTTCGCTACCTGCTGGAGGAGCTGCTGGAGTTACCACAGGTGGTTATAGCGGCTGTCAACGGTGCCGCTCTCGGTGGCGGCTGCGGGCTCGTGACAGCTTGCGATCTGGCAGTGGCGGCGGGGGATGCAACACTGGGATATCCTGAGACTCGGATCGGAATTGTGCCCGCGCTGGTTGCGGTTCTGTTGTCGCGGCTTTGCGGTGAGCGTGTGACACGCGATCTCCTGCTTACCGGTCGAGTGCTTTCGGCAGATGAGGCCAAAGAGGTGGGCCTGGTCAATGAAGTGGTGGAACCGGACAAGCTTCTGCAACGAGCAGAGGAACTGGCACGCATGGTGGCCGCCAATAGTCCCGCAGCCATTTCAGGAACCAAGCGTCTTCTCCGTCAGCTGCGAGGTCTTGGCTTCCGGGAGGCGATGGATTTGGCTGTATACACGAACACTATGGCTCGCGAAGGTGACGACCTGCGAGAGGGACTTTCCGCTTTCTTCGAGAAAAGAGATCCCGAGTGGTCAGCTTGACCCGGAAATGTCAGAAGCCGATGCTAAGCTGTCTCCGCACTCGGGACATCCTACCTTTTGTTCCCGTAGCGTAATAGCACTGAGAGGGGCGCATACCAATACCATCCAACCTCTCTAAAGCCCGGAAAAGCGCCCTTCTCGACCCGCCCGCCAATTCTAGAAGCTAGCGGTAAAAGCGCACAGTAAAATCATGACTGTCCAACAGCCTGTGTACGTTCCTTAGGGCCAGCTTGAAGTAAGGTTGGTCAGGATCCGGGTCCTCCTGATAAACAGCTTTGCGGATGAAGTCAGAGTTGGTGGAAAGGATACGCTGATCGAGGTCGACTTCCACCCAGTGGTCAGCAATGCGCGGAGGCGGTTGTTTGCTCACCTTCATCGTGTATCCTAGCAACTTAAGGATCTCTACCTCGGGTGTGCTGGATTCGTAGACGCTGCCGAGGTATTGCACCATGTCTGCTGCCATCCATCCCTGGCTGGCAAAATGGAGAGAGTAAAAGGATGAGCCTTTTTTCAAGGTCAGGGATCCAGTCACTGTGTCTGCAACTCTGGCCCTCATACGTTTATTGTATTCAAAAAGAAAAGCACGAGCCGTACTGTTTTCGCCCCTCCCAGCTCCTGCAAAGGCGCGCTTGTCCGGCGCGGCAGTGATAGAATCGGAAGCATGTTGAGCGGGATTGCGGAGCGTCTCCCAACCACGAAAGATCGTCCTGTCAGCAGAAGTGGGGGGAATATCAATGATATTCGTCCTCCTGACTCTCGCCGCCGCTACGGGGGAGGCGGTCGTGATCACCGGCAGGAAAGCCGGGCCTATTTTGCTGTACTGGTTGGCATCGTGTCAGTGACGATGTTCTTTTTCCCTCTAACCCTGACCCTGTTCATTCTCAAGGAAATGAGTGAGACCTGGATTTCCGTCTCACTCCCTCCTGTGGTGTGGGTGGGAACAGCAGTCCTCTTGCTGAGCAGCTTTACCCTGGAGCGTTCCCGCCGGATGCTATACCAGCGGGAGCAATTTACTCTCTGGTGGGGGATTACTTTGTTGCTCGGGCTCCTTTTTCTGACCGCACAGGTGACAGCCTGGACGCAGCTCGCCGACACGGTGATGGCCGATGAAGCGAGTGTCGCGAAGCCTTTTTTCTTCATCCTCACAGGAGCCCATGGCCTGCATTTGAGCGGGGGAATTCTGGCCCTGCTGTGGATCATCTGGACTCGCCGGAAGGGACGATTTGGCGCCCTGATGGTTGGACGTGTGCAGGCGGCCGCGCTTTACTGGCACTTTATGGATGGCCTCTGGATCGCCATTCTGGTACTGTTCCTCCTGCTGATGAAGTGAGATCTGGAACTCGCCGGAAGTATGTTAGTATTGACAACTTGAATGAGGTTTTCTCGCCCGTTTTCGGCCCGAGGTTTGTCGTACCTGCTACGGTACAACTGAAACGGTTCGAGAAACGTGGATCATCGGGGATTTGCTTCAAATGAAGGCACGCTACAGTCAGGTGGCCGAAGGAACAATTGGTTCCAATTCATCTGCATCCGATCTTTCCTTGATTTCTGCCTACTTTGAGCTGACGAAACCAAGGGTCACGTTTCTAGTGGTACTCACGGCTGCCGCCGGTTTTTATCTGGCGAGCAACGGGGATTTCAACTACATCCTGTTCATTCATACGTTGCTTGGTACAGCTTTACTGGCAGGCGGGACGGCAGGGCTGAATCAATATATGGAACGAGATCTAGATGCCAGGATGCCGCGTACCGCCAATCGACCGCTTCCCTCTGGTCGCCTTGACCCCAGCGAAGGGCTCGCATTCGCGATGACCCTGGTATTCGTCGGAACCGTTTATCTCCTCTGGAAGACGAATCCATTGACGGTGCTACTGGGTTGGATGACGTCGGCCGTTTACCTGCTGATGTACACTCCTCTCAAGACCCGCACCGAGCACTGTACCTTTATCGGGGCTTTTCCAGGGGCGTGGCCTCCGCTGATGGGCTGGGCAGCCGCCAGTGGAACCCTCAACTTGGACGCGCTGAGACTCTTCGGTATCCTCTTCACCTGGCAGTTTCCACATTTTCATGCCATCTCATGGATCTATCGAGAGGATTACCGGCGGGGAGGATTCTTGATGCTTCCCCTCGCCAGGAATGGCGAAAAGCGTACGATTCGGCAGATCGTGGCTTACTCATTTGGATTACTGCTGATTAGTTTTCTTCCTGTGTGGACCGGCCTTAACGGATATCTATATCTGATCGGTGCTGTCATTCTGGGCATAGGCTTGGTTCGCCCCACTCTCCGGGTTGCCTGGAATCCCTCCCGGGAAGCCGCTCGCCAGCTCCTTCGGGCCAATGTCGGATACCTGCCACTTTTGCTCCTCCTCATGGTGATTGACAAGGTGACATGACCGCCGTCGAGCTCGACTCTGTCAGCTTCAGCTACGGTAATCGCACAGCTCTAAAAGGGGTCAGCTTCGAGATCGAAGCGGGTCAAATTTTCGGCCTGTTGGGTCCGAACGGTTGTGGCAAGACCACCCTGTTCAGGATCGTCAGCACGTTATTGGTGCCCGATCGCGGTCGTGCGTGCGTGTTCGGCGTCGATGCACGACAAGATCCTCAAGCAGTTCGAAAGTCGATGGGTGTTGTTTTCCAGTCTAACAGTCTCGACCTTGAGCTATCTGCATTTGAGAATATGATCCACCAGGGTCACCTTTACGGGCTACACGGTAGGGACCTTCGTCGCCGCAGTGATGAGCTGCTGGAACAGTTTGGCTTAAGCGAACGTTCCAATGATCGAGTCAAGACCCTGTCTGGAGGTATGCGTCGACGAGTGGAACTGGCCAAAGCCCTTCTTCATTCTCCCCGCCTACTGCTCCTCGATGAGCCGACAGTCGGCCTGGACCCCAATGCGCGACGAGAATTCTGGGACCACTTGAGAGATCTTCAGGCAAGAGAGGGGCTGACAATTCTCTTAACGACTCATTCTCTGGACGAAGCCGACCTCTGTCACTTTCTGGTGATTCTAAATGACGGGATGGTTGTCACCAGTGGCAGCCCGGATCAACTCAAGTCCCGGATGGGGACAGGAATCGTCATTATCGAAGCGCAAAATGTTCGAGACCTGCAGAAGGCGATTTTGCTGAAGATGAATCTGAGCTCGGTTGTTGTCGGCAATACTTTGCGGATTGAATCGGAGCGTGGTCATGAACTGGTGGCCGAGCTCGTTGAAAACTTTCCGGATGAGATTCAAGCAGTCACGGTCAGCAAACCTACGCTCGAAGATGTTTTCATTCGCGAGACCGGCTCCTGCTTCGATTTCGAAGTGGAGGAGCGGCACCGAGTACACGCCTTTTAACTCAAATCTTTCAAAACGGGCAGAATGTCAGTCGCCTTTGGTTTCCTGATCAGGAAGCTTCTAGCGTTCCGGTAAAAGATAAAAGGAAAGGAAGGCGCTGAATTGTTCGAGGAACCAGGCCG
>DATGOF010000476.1:0-3134 GCA_035306285.1 Acidobacteriota bacterium
ATCTTGTACAGATTGGCCTACCAAGTAACGGCCCTAGGCAGAACGATCACCGGTATAGGCGAACCATCGGGTAGGGATTTTGCCGATGTCCTCCCCGATTTGCGTACCACTGCGATTAGCAGCGAATACACGAAGCAGGTCGAGTCCAGCTATTTCCCCGAAAAATAGAGTGCGCGCTTTGAAGCACTGGAGGTATGACTGATCTTACATTGGCGGCTGCTTTTTAAACGATTTCTAACCGTATAGGCCAGCTTCGATGCAGGGTCTTCGAGTGATTAAATCTCAGAAACTCGGTTCTCCATTGGGCTCATGGCGGGGCAGAAAACTACGAAACTAGGGAGCGGCAGGCGAACTCCCTCGCTTTTTCGTAACCCTATTGGCTGCAGCCTCCATAGAAGGCGTGGCAAAGGAATCGCAACGACTACCGACGATTTTTAATTCGGGACCCACTCAAATGCCTTGAAAATCGTTGCAATTTGATGCTGGTCCAGGTAAGTCTAGCTTAACCATATATTGTAATAACTTGTTGTTTGTATTTCTGGAGGGAAATCATATGGCAAGGAGATTTGTTTTTGTTGTCCTACTGGTTCTTTTTTACGGGACAGGACTCACTTCCGCGCAGGATCCGCGCGGAACCATCCTGGGTCGGGTCACCGATCCCAGCGGCGCAGTTATCCCCGGCGTCACGGTGCAAGCCATCAATATCGACACCGGAGTGTCGACCAGTGCAGTTACCAATGATTCGGGAAACTATACGATTCCATTTCTTCTGCCTGGTACCTACCAGGTGATTGCCGAACTGCCCGGCTTCAAAAGAACGGTCCGAAGCGGTATTCAGGTTCGCGTAAGCGATAATGTCGAAGTGAACCTGCAGTTGGAGATCGGCGAGGTTACCGAGAGCGTCGAGGTGGTCAGTCCGACTCCGCAGCTCGACACAGTCGGAACATCGCTCGGTCAGGTCATCGATGAGCGAAGGGTGAGAGAGCTTCCCCTGCTGGCCGGCAACCCCACTGAGCTGGCACTGCTGAGTCCGGGAGTCGTCAACGCGACCAACCTGCGCCTGAGAAAGCCCGCCTTCAACAACGGATTATCCCAGATTGCCACAGACGGAAATCAGGTCAAGAGCAACGAATTCCAGATCGACGGTATCTCCAATACTTTCGCTGAAGGCGGTGGCAATTCGCGCGTGGCCTTCAGCCCCCCCGTTGAAGCAGTCCAACAAATTAAAATTCAGACTAGCCCTTACGATGCCAGCGTGGGACATACCATCGGCTCGCTGATCAACGTGAGCACGGCTAGCGGAACCAACGAACTCCATGGAGAGGTCCATTACTGGGCACGCAACAGTGCTTTTGATGCTCCTAATTTCTTCAACAATAAACGAAATACCGAAGTCCCGGTTTATCAGGATCACCGCTACGGAGCTTCGGCCGGCGGTCCTTTCTATATCCCGGGACTATACGACGGCCGTAATAAAACCTTCTGGTACTATGCTTATGAAGGAAACAAGTGGGGAGTGCCGGTGACGAGCACCAGCACGGTGCCGACGGCCGCCCAGCGGCAGGGGGATTTCTCAGCCCTGCTCGCCCTCGGAGATCAATACCAGATCTACGATCCGGCCACCATTGAGCCGGCGGAAGACGGCCGTTTTTCGCGTCAGCCTTTTCCTAACAACATCATCCCACAACATCGTCTCGACCCGCTGGCGACCAGGCTGCTGGACATTTATCCAATGCCGAATCAACCGGGAACAAGCGATGGACGTAACAATTTCTTCCATGCCTACAAGGCACTCGAGGATTACTACGTCCATTTCGCGCGCGTGGACCATGTCTTCAGTGAACGGCACCGGATGTTCGTGCGCGTGCACTACGACTGGTGGGAAGAAGACAAGAATGACAACCTGGGCACTAATATCAATGGCATATTCTTGAACCGCATCAACCGGGGAGCAGCAATCGACAATGTTTTCGTTCTTTCTCCGTCCTTCATTTTCAATCTCCGGTACGGCATTACCAGCCAGGATTTTCTGGAACGTCGTCGCAGTGCGGGGGCTGACCTAACTGCACTGGGTTTCTCTCAGAATCTGTTGAGCCTCCTTCCAGATCCAGAAAATGCGCCCATCCCCAGAATTACACTTAGTCCTTACGCCCAGATTTCCAATTGGGAGAGCGGCGATGGAGGCAATACCAGCCTAACTCATACCGTCACGTCGAACTTCACTCGGTTGCTGGGTGATCACAATTTTAAGTTCGGAGCCGAGTTGCGCGTCTATCGCGGTTTTGGCAGCCGGATACCACGCGGGATCGTACCTGACCTGGAGTTCAACGAGCAGTATACGCGGGGGCCGTTCGATAATTCTTCGAATGCTCCTATCGGACAAGAACTGGCGGCACTGCTTCTAGGAATACCGGATGGTGTCATGGAAGTAAGCGCAACCTCGGCTATTCAGGATAAGTACCTCGCCTTCTATTTCCATGATGACTTCAAAGTGACCAATCGATTGACGCTGAACCTCGGACTCCGCTACGAGTATGAATCACCCATCACGGAGCGATTCGACCGTTTGGTCTCCGGCTTCGCCTTCGACACGCCCAATCCGATCGAGGAGCAGGCGCGAGCCAATTATGCGGCCAATCCTATCCCGGAACTCCCTCCAGAAGATTTTCGAGTCCTTGGTGGTCTGACTTTTGTCGGACACGACGGCTTAGGGCGCAATCCGTATAATGGCGAAACCAATAATTTTCTTCCTCGCATCGGAATTGCCTACCAGCTCACGCCCAATACAGTCCTTCGTACCGGTTATGGGATCTTCTTCGATACCATCGGAGTCAACGGGACCCGAGCTATTCAGACGGGCTTTTCACAGACGACTCCGATTCAGGCCTCCCTTAATAATGGTCTTTCTTTCCTCGCCTCCACCGCCGACCCCTTCCCGAACGGTCTTGTGCAGCCACTAGGAGCAGACGGGGGGCTGATGACGAACCTCGGTCAGGGCCTGAGTTTCTATTTCCGTAACCGGAAGAATCCCTATTCCCAAAGATGGTCTTTCGGTTTGCAGCACCTGCTGCCGGGAGAATTTATGGTTGAAGGCACCTACGTAGGCAATCGTTCCACCCGCCTGGGAGTCGTCC
>DATGOF010000477.1:0-6866 GCA_035306285.1 Acidobacteriota bacterium
AAATTGAGTTCCTGTAAGAGTTTCTCCTCGTCAAAAGCCAGGGCATATCCGACTGATTCGGGCCGAAAGGCACAGCTCCCTTTCTGCTGGATGACGATGATGTGGTCGATCGCCTGGCGCAGCAGCCTGAGCTTTTCCTGACTGTCGGCTTTCAAGAGTTTCTTCTGCAGCGATACATTTCCGAGATCCTCCTGAAGGACAATGCCCAGGTCTCCATCGATTTCGATAATTTCTGGAACGGGAAGGCGAATCTCGCAGAATAGGTCGTAAATTTGTTTGTAGGCGAAATCGTCAGGATCAAATGGTTCCGGGTAGGCAGCTAGAATATAGCATCCGCCTGAGTCGGTCACGTAGCGGTAGTACTGGCGTGTCGATGCATCGCCTATTAGCTGGCTCACATTGTAATGGTTATAGCCGGGATTGAACTGATGCTGAATGAACTGCATCAGCCTCTTTTGAATGGGTGGAAAGGATTTCTCCTGGATATTCGTTTTCGTCGTTGTCATTGTTCCTGGTTGTTATTCGAGAGGCCAAATCGCGAATTCACAATCGCCATCGACCGGGCTCCCCATCAATTCTAGTATTTTCTCATCTCGGGGTGTCAGAATGACTTCCCGAGCTTGAAAACCCCGCGGCAAATTGACCCCGTCCACGGCAACGACACGATGTAAAGATGAATTTGATCCGATATGAACATGGTCCCAGATGACCGATTCGGTCACGCTGATTGGGCCGTTGCAGCGAACTGAAGATCCCACGATAGCAGCTTTGAGTTGACCTTCCAAATGACTCTCAGAAAGTCGTTCCAGGCGCTTGCGGCGAAGCACTTCGAGAGACTTTTCGAGGTAGCGCAGGGGGGTGCTGGTTTCGCACCAGTAAGCCTGACTCAGGTGGGCCTGAAGACGGTATCCGGCTTGGATGAGACCAGGATAAATGTCGGCAATCGAGTCGGAAAAGCCCTTTGGGATAAACTCCAGCAGTTGGGGCTCGACGATCTGGATTCCAGTAAAGATGTAAAAATGGGTCGAGTCAGCAGTCAGATTGGGCTTGTTCCTGGCGAAACCCGTAATGCGCAGGTCGGAATCGGTGACAACCGGCAGGAAGGGATCGCCCGCGTAGTAGGGAACCACCACCAATGTCACCAGTGCTTTCGATTGCCGATGAGTGAGCAGAGCTTCCCTTAGGTCTCCCTCAAAGAATATCTTGCCGTTGGAGAGGAGGAAGGTTCCAGTCTTGAGAAAGTCTTCTACCTGCTTCAACGCACCGGCCGTCCCTAGAATGGTGTTCTCATAGGAGAAGAGAATGTCCATGCCGGAGCGTTGGGCCGCCTGCTGCACGGTTTCGGGAAGGTGGTGGGTGTTGACCACTACTTCTTTGACGCCTGCCTTTTGGAACAGATCCAGTGAGTACTGGATCAAAGGTCGATTCAGAAAAGGGACAGCCGGTTTGGCCCGGTAAAGTGTCAGTGGGCGAAGTCTAGTCCCATAGCCGGCGGCCAGAATCATTCCACGCATTGGAGTCTCATCATCCACATACTGAATCGAAAAGTGTCAGCCCTGCTGATCGCCATTCTCTAGTCGACAAGACCTGCTTCTCTGTAAAGCTCAATATAGGTTTTCCTGACAAAACGGTTCGGCGACCAGCCCATCTGATCGGCCACCCAACTGATCCACCTTTCTGAACCCTCCAGTTCAACATAAGTTCCCACCGGTGTTTCGTCGATGCAGATCAGGCCCGATTCATGGGGGAGCGTCAGCTTGAGTTTCCGACGTTTCTTACCATAGTGAAGGACCGCTTCCAGCCCCAGTTGTTCCAGAATATTCTTGATCGCCTCTCCATCGCTGACATGACATTCCACTTCTTCCCGTTTCTTAAAGGTTGAATCTGCGACTAAGTCCCCCTTGAAGGTAAGAACAGTGGCATCCCCGTAGCGACGAAGGCGTAGCGCGTTCTCTCGCTTTTGCAGTCGCCTGTCAGGAAAATCGAAAAGAGTGTTACTTTCTTCAAGCGGAGGACTTACTTCTTCGGCCCCGATCCTGACCAGACGCTCCGAGAGAGAAGAAACTTCTTCTGGTTCCAACCTGATTTTCACTTCTGTTTCGATCATCGTTCGAGTTGTCTTCCTTCAATAAAGAAGGCATTGCCGGCGCGTTTGGAGGAAACTATCGAGGTCGCTGCGCCAGGCGTTCTCGATCTCGTCCGGAGGGAGTCCAGCCTCGATTTGTTCTCGGATCCGGTTGGTGCCGCAGAGAATATCGAAGGGGAGCAGCTGATATTCGTATTCGTATGGCGCATCGTTCCAGCGGAACTGCCCATCGCTCAGTTTGCGGTAGAGCGAGACCAGTGCGAGTCCGGTCCGGAAAGGACGGTAAGAGTTGCGGTCGACGACGTGAATCTGAACGCCTCCGATCAACTTTCCGGCCCACTTGTGAAAAGTGGGGATGAAGTGTACCGGTCGGAAGTGCACTCCAGGCAGGTCCAAAAGTGACAGTTCCTCTACGAGCCGGTAGGGGTCAATCCAGGGCGCGCCGCTGAACTCAAACGGACGCGTAGTCCCTCGTCCTTCCGAGACATTGGTCCCTTCCAGCAGGCACAGGCCCGGATAGACGAGGGCAGAATCCAGCGTCGGTATATTGGGTGACGGGAGGATCCAGGGGAGTCCTGTCTGATCGAAGTAATGGTGCCGATCCCAACCCTGCATTTGGACGACCTGGAGCCGGCAGCCAATTCCCATCTCTTGATTGAAGTATAGCGCCAACTCTCCCACCGTCATCCCATGCCTGACGGGGAGCGGATAGAGGCCCACAAAGGATCGATAGCTGGGGTCCAGAACCGGTCCCTCGATATCCACTCCGTTGATGGGATTTGGTCTGTCCAGCACAACGAAATCGATGCCCACCTCGCGACAGGCTTCCATGGAGAGTGCCATCGTATAGATGAAAGTGTAGTATCGAGCACCTACATCCTGGAGGTCGAAAAGGAGCAGGTCGAGGCCCGACAGCATCTCGGGTGTTGGTTTACGATGTTCGCCGTAAAGGCTGTATACCGGCAGACCGGTCCTCTCATCTCGAAAACCCTGCCATTCAATCATGTTGTCCTGGGTTTCTCCACGGGCGCCGTGTTGAGGTCCGAACACGGCCGCCAATTGGACGGAGGGATGATGATGGAGGAGGTCGACAATGTGACTATAGTTTGAATCGATGGATGCGGGGTGCGCAATAACGCCGATTCTCCTACCTGAAATCAGATCGAGCTTCTTCTCCAGCAGAATCCCGAGGCCGCTTTTAACCTTCATTGACTGGATTGTACAGGGCGGATATGCCCCTGTGAACTGGCCACGCTTGTGGCGAGGAGCCGGGTCTCCTCGACGTAAAAGGGAAATCCATGATAATCCGTTTTAAGTGGAACGACGATTGAAGGTTTCATTTATCGAGTTTTTGAATTCAGTTCCTTTGGGCTGGGGATTTCTGCATGGCACCGACCGAGGCGCCTTCGACCTGATGTTTGATGTGCCGTCCCAGTGTGCAACTCACCTGGAGGAAGGGGCAGCTGACGTTGGTCTGATTCCGGTGATCGAGTACCAGCGGATCGAAGGGTTGCGGGTTCTGCCCGGCATTTCGATCGCTTCCCGGCGAGAAGTCAAGAGTGTACTATTCGTCAGCCGTTCACCGATCGAGGAGGTGAAAGAGGTGGCGGTCGATACATCCAGTCGGACCTCTGTTGCTCTTCTGAAGATTCTGCTGCACCGTTTCTACGGACGCTCCGATGTCTCACTTCATCCGCATTCTCCCCAACCTCGTCGAATGTTAGAACGGTACGGTTCGGCTCTGGTCATTGGCAATCCGGCTTTGCGAATTCCAAAAGACGGCGTATACGTTTATGATCTCGCCAACGAGTGGCATCGCTTCACGAGGCTCCCTTTCGTGTTCGCCTTTTGGGCAGTGCGCAAAGATGTAGAGCTGGGTTCTGCCAGGGAGATCTTTTACCGGTCCCGGGAGGAGGGACTGGCCAACATCGATCGTATTGCGGATCATTACTCGGCTATCCTGGGATTGCAGGTTCAAGAGGTGGAGGACTATATCCGCCACAATCTCCACTATGATCTGGACGCTGACAACCTGGCGGGGCTCGAGCTTTTTTATCAACTGGCGCACGAGCTGGGATTAATCTCGGAGGTCACGCCACTGCGCTTTATCTGACCCTATGGGCTACATCGCGGGGCTACCTACAACCTCGTACCAAGCCTTGAGTGTGACTAGGAGAAGAACCGGCCTCCATGTCCCATGCCCGCCCTCTCTGCCGTGTTGCTGCTCGGGGCCGGCTTTTTGGCTGCGTTGCTCACGCTGGTTTGGTCCAGCAGACTAACCTTTACATTCAGCTTCCGATTGACGATCTCGCTCGCTCTAGGGTCGACCCTTGCCATCTTCCTGATCCTTTTGCCCGGTGTGCTGGTGCATGAAGCCACCTCTGGACGGCAGCGAGCTATTGGGCGTGAGACCGGGCGAGCTCCGGAATGGGGTGGGGTTTAGGCGGGCTTCGCCGCCAGCAGAGCGATCGTCTTTGCATGTCTCTGATTTGCCTCTTTCTTGTCTACCATGCGGCGGACGGTCACAAAACCGGCGCCGGGTAACAGCCGCTCCGCCTCATCCACGAACTGGAATGCAGGCCTGACAAAACCAAGCACCAGCCGACCATGTGGTTTGAGCACACGGTATACCTCGCGTAACCCGGCGGCCGGGTCAGGCCAGATCGGAATCGAGTTGATGGAGAGCGCCTTGTCAAAGCTGTTGTCGGCAAAGGGAAGCCGGTCGGCGGCCCCTTGATGCAGTTCGACACGCCCGGCAGCAATGGCATCGGCGTTGCGTGCCCGAGCCTGCTCCAGCATCACATCGGAAATGTCCACGCCGGCCACATAGGCCGCCTTGTCCGAAAGCGCGGCAATGGCAAGCCCCGGACCAAAGCCGACCTCCAACACCCGCTCGTGCGGCATGACATTCAGCTGCTCAATGAGCCAGGCGGTCGACTCGCGCTTATGCCTCGCCAAAATATACCCGCCGATCCGGCCAAGCAGCCCTTCCGGCTTGCCGAAGGTCCTCATCATGATTCGCTCGACAAAGTTTGGTTGATACTCCTGATGTACCTGTCTGGACATCTAACGAGGTCTCCCTCCTTCATTGTTGTTCTTTTGCACTGCTTACCGCTGTTCACGCCAGTGACAGGCTATATAGCGGGCGAGTGCAATGATCCACTCGTACGCGATAGTACGTCAGCGTCGAGGCGATTGTTCATTCTGCCGGCGTAAGAACGTCCGCCAGCCCATCGCAGATTCGTTGGAGCAAACGTAATTGGAGGTATATGGACGAAACCAGACTGGACCTGCTGGCGCTGACTCTGGTACCCGGCCTGGGGGTGTCACGCGTCCATCAGCTCCTGAAAAGATGTCGGGATCCTTCGCAAATCGTGAAATGGTCACGGACCGAATTGAAACGATTCGGACTGGGAGCCGAGGCCCAGATCCACATAGTCACCGGCTGTGCAAGACGTGACGCCGAGGAAGCGCTCCGAAAAGCGCAGCAGCAGGACATTAAACTGATCACATGGTTTGATGATGGCTATCCTTTTCTCCTGCGGCAGATCTGTGATCCTCCCTTGATCCTTTATCTCAGGGGCGAGCTAGACTGTCTTTACCGGCCGTCGGTGGCTGTAGTTGGCTCGAGACGCTGTACGGTTTACGGTCGGGAAGTTGCTTTTAGGCTCTCGGCCGATTTGGCCTCCCTTGGGATAACAATCGTCAGTGGGATGGCGCGGGGCATTGATACACGGGCTCACCAGGGCGCTGTGGAAGCCGGGGGAGCCACAGTCGCAGTCCTTGGCTCGGGAGTTGATGTCGTCTATCCGAGAGAAAACGGCAAACTCTATCGGAGCATTGTCCGGCAGGGTTGCGTCCTCAGCGAATTTCCTCTGGGAACTTATCCAGCACCTCAGAATTTTCCGGTGCGGAATCGGATCATCAGCGGCCTGTCGCGTGGAACGTTGATACCTGAAGCGGCCCAGTTCTCAGGATCCTTAATCACCGCCCGCCTGACGCTGGAACAGAACAGAGAGCTGTGGGCGGTTCCGGGAAACATTACTAGCCCGGCCAGCTACGGGCCAAACCAATTAATCAAGCAAGGAGCCAAGCCGATTGTCAGTGCACAAGACATTTTGGAGGAGCTGCCTCCTTACCTTTTAAAGGAACTGTTGCCGGAGTCCGAAGAGAAGAGATTAGCGAGCGGAGTCTCTACCACCGTGAGTGCAAAGGAGGAGAGTCTTCTAAACTTGCTCGGCGCGGACAGAGCAGTCCATTTCGACATATTGCTGCAGCAGGGTGAGATGAGTCTTTCTGAACTTTCCTCGCTGCTTCTAAATCTTGAGATGAAGGGATTGATCGAGCATTTACCCGGACGGCGATACAGCAGGAAATGGGCGGGCGGATAAGCTCTTGGTTGTGGTCTTTACAGCGAAATGTCAGAGGTGAGAACAGCCCAGAACGTGGACTGAATCGGCCCCAGAGAGATCACCTCAGGCTTGAAACCTTCCCCCATCAATGGTTCTCTTATGCTATAGAGTTGGAAACGAAAAAATCGAGAACCCGATCACTTGCCGATCGGGAGAAAGAGGAAAAAGACGCAGATGGCGAAGTCAATGGTTATAGTGGAATCCCCGGCTAAAGCCCGAACGATCGGGAAATATCTGGGTAAGGATTTCTTCGTGCGCGCCTCTGCCGGCCATGTGAAAGATCTGCCCAAGAAAGATCTGGGGGTTGATATCCAGCGCAACTTCCAGCCAACATACAAAGTCATTTCCGGCAAGGAAAAGATTCTTAA
>DATGOF010000478.1:0-3152 GCA_035306285.1 Acidobacteriota bacterium
ATCGCCAACGCAGGTCGCAACTTAATCCGGTCACCAGGTCGCAGGAACTTCGATTTTATTGCCTCTAAGAACTTTCTGATGCCCTGGGAGGGGCATATGGTGCAGTTTCGCTTCGAAGCCTTCAACCTGACGAATACGCCCCACTTCGGGGTCCCGAATACAAGTGTCGGGACCCCAAGTGCAGGGCTGATAACCGAGGCTGAAGACGGTCGATTAGTTCAGTTCGGACTCAAGTACCTCTTCTAACGGCCGGACACAAGGCGGGTCAGTGTCCTCTGAGGGCGGCAATCAGCTGAGTCTTGCTCATTCGAGACCGCCCTTCAATCCCGACCTGCTTCGCCTTCTGGTACAAATCCTCTTTCGACCATTTTTCGTATTTTTCTGCCTTGCCCCCTCTTCTCCCTGCTTCCTTCGGGTCGGTATTCGCTATTCGGGCTGCCTTTTCCTTGCTCATCCCCTCCTTTCGAAGGGCTTCGTATCGTTCGTCATCTTTGATCTGAGGGCCGTGCTTCTTACCCATAGTTGCCTCCTTTTGCGTGCGGCCTGTATGTGGCTGCCAGGCTCATGCCTTATTTCGGACTCCTGCAGCTGACCGGAACTGACGCTCATCGTTGTCGTGTGTCTCCTGCTGAAAAGGGACCGTTTCGCAAATCCACATGTCGTCGCCGGGCCGGTCAATAACCCTGAACCCCGCGCAGCGGAGGAGGGCTTCGACCGCGGCCGTGTTCGGAATCCACCAATTGGTCGGGTCTCCCGCCATTCGTTTCTCTATCAAGGCCAGTCTGGGCCAGCCGGGCTGGGCCAGCAGTGGGAGCTCGTCCAGGTCAAAATCCTCCCTGATCTGCTGGATTTCTTGCTCTGGTACGGTCGGGCTTTGAAAGACCAGCAGGCCATCGAGCCGTCGCCGGACGGCGTCAAGCGCCAGCAGTGGATATCTCAGGTGATAGAAGATTCCCATAAAGAGAATCAAATCGTATTTTTCAGCCCTTCGACCGATCTCGTAAACCTGCAGCTGCTGAAAACGAACCCTGTTTTCCAGGCCGAGTTTTCCGGCCGCCCAGAGTGCCTGGCGCAGATAGCGGGCACTGCTGTCAATTCCCAGAACATCAGCATGCCTTCGCGTAAGTTCGAACGAGTAGAAACCTGCGTTGCAACCGATGTCTAGAGTTCTCCAACCGGTCAAATCTTGGGGTAGGTGAGCGGCTAGAATCTTCCACTTGGAAGCTGGAAAATCGCCCAGTGGATGTCCTGGTGCAGTCATGGTTCCGTCCGGCAAGTGTAGATTATGGAACCATGGCCCAAGCTGGGCGATCTCCCTTTCAGTAGAATTTTTCGGTTCGTAAAGTTGACTTTCCAGTGGAGACATTTCTCAAAGCCCGCTATGGAGTACCTGATCGTTTCTTGCCTGGAGCAGGTAATTCACCAGTTCCTCTGCCCGATGAGCAGTTGTGTGCTCAGAGAGAACCCTGGCTCGTGCCCGTAGCCCGATTGACAAGCGCTCTTCTTCCGTCAATCGTGCCAGGTGCGTCAACACCCCGTCGGCCGAAGAGGCGACGAGTATCTCTTTGCCTATCTCGAAAAAGTTCTCGAGGCCCCTCCAGTAATCGCTGATCACCGGGGTGGCGCAAGCGGCGGCCTCAAATAGCCTGACGCTCGGAGAAAAGCCGGCACGAATCATATCCGCTCGTGTCAAATTCAAAGTAAACCGCTGAGAGTTATAGAACGAGCTGTGTTGAGGGGGTATTAAGTGGTCCTTCAGGTCCAGATTCGGCGGCCAATCGACCTCGGGATACTGAGAACCAGCCAGAGCAAATCTACCCTGGTGCCAGATCCAGGCCGGTTTTAGAAGCATCTCTTCCAGTGCGCTTTGCCTGTCAGGACTGTACGTACCCATATAGCCGAGATCGTACTTCGGGTTGATCTCGTGCTGGGGGGAATGGACATCTGGATCGACAGAGCACAGGAGAGGTAGAGGGTTTCTCGCTTTATATTCATCGCGAAGACGCGTCAAAATTGGACCCGCCGAGAAACTCAAGTAGAGATCAAACTTCGAAATCTGTCGAGCGCTCAAGAAAGAACATTCAGAACGTGCAAGTGCAGCAAGTGTGACGGGGGTGTCAATATCGTAAAAGGCGGTCACTCCAGCGGCTTCCGAAAAGATCCAGTCATTGACCTCAATCCCATCCGGCACATAAGACCCAATCACGACGGCGTCTGCACGTCGAATCGAGTCCGTATATTGATCCTTCAGTTCCTCTAACGAACCGTAGAGGAAGAGGGAACAATTGTCCGGCTCGGTTAGATCACGATTACGGGCATACCAGGGTTTGTCTCGTTCCAGGAAGAGGACCCCGTGGCCTCTTTGGCAGAGTTGGCGGACCAGGCCGCGATAGATCGTGGCGTGTCCATTTCCCCAGGACGATGTAACTGATAATCCGAGAATGACAATATCCAGATTCCGGTGCATCACGGATATTCCTTCCGATCGAAAAGGCTCAGTAAAATTTCTTCCACCTGCCGCGCCCGATGAGTGTAGGTGTGCTCTGAAAGGACCCGATTTAAGGCTCGCTGCCCTATTTCACAGGCGTGTTCGGGTTCCAGGGAATAGAGAATTTCGGCTACCTCTTTTCCATTCCGAGCGACAAGACACTCTCGACCGGGTTCCAGGAAATTCTCAATTCCCTCCCAGGCATCGCTTATCAGGCAAGCGCCGGCTCCGGCTACTTCGAACACTCGAGTTGCGGGAGAATACCCAAACTCCACCATGCTTTGTCGTGTAACGTTGAGGACGGCTCGAGAGGAGCAGTAAAAGGCATTGTGATCCTTGCTGTAGACATGCCCGAAACGGACAAGATTTGGGAGTTCCGGGATTCCATTCTCCCAACCGCTACCCCCCAGAGTGAAACCGTGTTGCCTTAGAAGCTGCGCCGGCTTGAAAAAGAACTCCCACACCCTTTCTTCCCGATCTGGAAGACGATTTCCGAGGAACGAAAGGCTGGCCTCAAATCTGGGATCCGGTGAGACCGGAAAGTGTGTGGTGGCATCGAGGGCGTTATATACAGATATACAGGCCCTGGCTCCCAGGTCCCCGTATGCACGAGATACCGGTTCTCCCCCTCCGTAAGTCAAGATCAAGTCGTATTCGGGGATCA
>DATGOF010000479.1:0-2010 GCA_035306285.1 Acidobacteriota bacterium
GTGATGATCTGCGTCTGGACCGGAGGGGTGACTCTTGCCACCGGGCTACTCCGAAGGGCCACGATCCAGATAGAGAAGCATGACCGGGAGGCGGAGTTGTGAAGCGCCTGCTTCACCTGCTCTCGCACCGGCTGGGGTGGAACATGGGCCGTGCGTACTTCTGGAAGCGGCCTGACGGGGTTGAGATGGTCGGGCACCGCTGCGATACGTGCGGGAACATCGAACTGATTCAGCCCTTGTGGAGTTCGTACCGGAGGGTGGTGAAGTGACGTACCTCCTGCACCGCCGTGACCCGCACAACACCGGGGACTGGAACTGCGGTCCCGGCCAATACTTCGCCTTTCCTGACCCGGTGGAACTGGACATCACCCGGATACGGGAGATTAGCCCCAACCAGAACGACCTGCTCATTCTTGGAGGCGGAGGGATGCTGGGCATCTTCGATGCCGAGATGGAGATCGCCCGCTCCCTTCCGTGCAGAAAGGTCCTGTGGGGAGTCGGAGGGAACAAGGTGGGAGAGGAACAGGATGACTACGACACCTCTTGGGCCGATCTGGAAGGAAGACGGGACAAAGAGCCGTTCCTGCCCTGCGTGTCGTGCATGAACCCCGTGTGGGACATGGACGTTCCGGTGGTGAGGGAGTGGACGGAGATCGAGCACCACAGTGTCCGGTTCGGGGCACCGTTGAACAACTCGGCTTCCATCCGGAAGATCGCCTTCGAGATTCTGAGTGCCGAGAAGGTCAGAACCACCTCGTACCACGTCGCCTACTGGGCGCACCTGATGGGCCGGGAGGTGGACGTGCCGGACAAGTGGAGCAGCAAGTTCCACTCGATGCGTCCGGTTAGGCTGGAAGAGGCCAGGAGGTTGAACCGGGAGTTCTACAGGAAGGTGCAGAATTTATGAACGAGCAAACAGAAACACTGATACGAGAACTGGCCGCGAAGCTCGGAACCACCGCAGAACATTTGTGGGGAGTCCTAATCCGCCAGGCACCGATCCACGCAGCCTCAACCATGCTGGGATTCGCCGTTGCGATTGGGCTGTTGGCCTTCGTTGGAGTCCGAATCAGAAGGGTGCTGTTAAGCGACGATTGTAATGATGCCGCCATTTTTGGAGGCTTAGTGTGGGCTGCATTTACAGCCGGTGTATTCGCCGCTTTGTGTATGTCGATAAACGACATGGCTTCCGCCTTGTTCAACCCGGAATACTGGGCGCTGAAGGAGGTCCTGAGCAACCTAAAGTAGCCCATCCATCAATAGGTTAAGCCCTCCTCGGCTATTGTGTCGGGGAGGGCTTTCTTCGTTTTTCTTGTAATGGATTAAAAGAAAACCCATAAAGGGAAATGCCAGTAATACCAGCAGCCGTAGCCCAGGAAGTTCTAGAACGAGACGGATACAAGTGCGTTTACTGTGGTGATCCTCTTCTGAAGGAAACCTTCAGTCTGGACCACTTCGTTCCAGTGGTGAGCAAAGGCACGCACGATGCCTCCAACCTGAAAGCATGTTGCCTGACGTGCAATCTAGTGAAGAACCGAAGGGTATTTGAATCTGTGTCGCAGGCAAGATTGCTCATACTTCATCTGCTCGACAGGCCCTACAACGAGGAGCCTGGAGTGGCATTCGAGGCCCATAAGAAGAAGCGCCCACTGAAACGATACGGGAAGAAGCGGTACAAGCCGAAGAAGCCCTCATACGTGTCCCGCAGGAGCTTGGCGCTATGGAGGGACAGGAACCGCGAAAAGATCAATGGAATAGCGAGGGCCTTTTACCAGAAGACGAAAGCACGAAGGGTCGAGCAGATGAAGGAGAGGTACAGGAGCGATCCTACCGTTCGGGTCAGGCAGCAAGAAGCGCGAGATCAGCGGATAGCGGAGGCAGAACGTGTGTCTGTTGAGTTTCTGAGGCGTTCAGGAATCCAAGCAGTCAGAGGAGATGAGTGGGTGGCGTCCTGCGGAGATCACTCGAAAAGCGGCCTGACTCTCTACATGGCCCTGAAGAGACTAAGCA
>DATGOF010000480.1:0-3747 GCA_035306285.1 Acidobacteriota bacterium
ATAGTACCGCGGACCCTCTTCAATCAGGAAAGTGACTGTCACATCTTGACTGGCTGTTGTGAGTTGCGTATCCACCTGGACGTCCAGGAAGCCCCGTTGCTGGTAATAGAATTGAATGGATTCCCGGTCCCGGTCGAGCAGTTCCTGGGTAAGCCTGCCCCGGCCGAAGAAACCTGCCGTTTGAATCTGTAAGATCTGTGCCAGAGAGCCGTCTTCAGCAAATTGGTTTCCTTCAAACCGGATTGCTTTGACACGGCACCGCTCACCTCTTGTCACGTCGAAAACGATTCTGTCTAGTTCTGATCCTTCGGTAGGAGCGCGAATCTCAACTTGGGCCAGTAAATATCCGTCCTCCTGTAACCGCCGTCTGATGATCGAAGCCGTCTCCTCCAGGAAAGCCTGACTCGGTCCTCGCTGGCTGAAAAGCGGGAGCTCCATCTTTTCCTCCGTAGTCAGTTCAATTCCGTTGAAGATGATCTCGGTGTGTTCGCGCGGTACGATTCGCAGTACCAGGTCCACCATATTGGTATCAAAGTCGTATTGGGCGCCGCCGCGAATATAGACGTCAGGCCTGAGATATCCCTGTATACTCAGGAGAGTTTCTATCTGGTCGATATCCTCCTCCATCTGGAAGTTGGAATAGTAGCCTCCCGGACGGATCTTCATGACTGACCTAATCTGCGACTCTTCCAAGTTGCCTTCGATGTCGAGCTCCAGCCTTCGCACCTGCGCACGCTCCCCCGGTTCAACCCCGAGCGTGACGTCCACCGTCGCTTTCTCGTTATTTCGACTGAAACTGGGTTCGATGCGGGCCTGGTAGTAGCCTTCGTTCTGGTATAACTCGATGAGGCGGCTGATCGTTTCCTCGACCGCGGAATCTGAATACGGTTCACCCTGGCGAAAAGTAAGTTCCCGCTGAAGGCGCTGCTCCCCCAACTCGAGGTTTCCCTCCAGGCTAATCTCAGCAACCCGGTATTTTCTAATTAACAGGATTCTTACGCTGATCCGATCCTGCCGGGCCGTTTCTGCCTGGACCTGCACATCGTGGAACAGACCGGTACTGTAGAGCTCTTTAACGGTGGCTTCTGCATTTGAGACACTGAACGGTTCGCCCTTTACAAGGTGCACGAGCTTCATCAGGTCCTCTTCCGAGATCCGGGTGACTGGACCATCGGACAGGAACTCGATCTCCGCGATCTCCTTATCCTGGTAGACTGCCAGATCGGAACTCTGCTCTGCAGCAATCGCGTAAAGGGAGAAGCCCCTCAATTCTCCGAGAGAGAGGCAACTATAGAAGCCCACACCGAAGATGAGAAACAGACGGAAGGACGTGTGCATCACGGTTGCGGCTAGAATCGCTTTCTGAATTTGAAGTCTATCGCCAGGGCACCATCATCCTGACCGGTTCCAACGGCTGTCAGCCAGTCGGTCAGGTCATACTCAATGACGATGGTCTGTCGTCGGAACTGGTTTCCCAGACTGGTGACATAGGTAACGCCAAGATCGCTAGTTAATTGCTTACCGAGAGTGAAACGGGCACCGGGATCTCGTTGATCACCTCCGATAAAAGGATCAATCGAGAACTTTTCAAAGCCGAAAAGGCGACTGGTTCTGGCTTCCAGCTGTTCGCCGAGAGTCTTGGCGAGGACCGACCCTGCGCCAAACACAGCCAGGCTGCTCGACATGGTCGGTCCTGTTGCCTCTGACCCGAAGATCTGTTCCTGTGTCTGCCCCGTAACCAGCAGGGACACAACGGACGCCGTCGGTAGCGGCGGGTCCGAGCTGAAGTTCACATTCAGCTGGTCCAGTGGGCCTCGAACCAGGAGTGTAACCGTGTACTCCGCAACATCGGTAGTGGCTTCGAAATTGAAGACCGGGTTGGTGCGGCGAGGATTATTGAAAGTGACGTTTCCCCGGATGATCTCGTAGGTATTGTTTTCAAAATAGAGTTGTCCGCTGTCAATCGTCATATTGCCCACGATCACTGGATTTTGGACGGTTCCGCGAACAGTAAAGTCTCCGCTGGCAAAAATGTCCGCCAGATTGTTGCTTACGCGGAGGCTCCGGTAGGCTTCAACATCGATATCGAGAACGATTTCCTGACCCTGATCGGGCGAAGGCACAGCCTGTGAACGAGAGTAGCTGAGGAGCAGCTCCGGGATGGTGACCTGTTGCATATACTCGGCAGAACGAACGTAAACGACTCCTGAGAGGAGCTGAGACTGTTCACTGCGCAGGAAGTCCAGATCCAGATCGATGATCGAAGTCACGCCTTCTGGATAATTGAAGCGTAAGCCGGAGCCGAACATATTGATCTGCCACCGTGTCGGCTCCAACCCGGCCAGAAAAATCCCGCCTTCCGCATTCAATTGGCCGAATTGTGTGCGGAGCGAGATATTGTCGATGGCGACCTGATTGGTCGTGAACTTGATCTCTCCCTCGATGTTGAAAAGGCTGGTTGGGATGGCTGGGTGTATCAGGAATCCCTCCTGCAGGACCGCCGTTCCAACCAGTCTCGGCTGCTCGAATGTACCCAGCGTGTTGATCTGGAGCTCCAGCTGTCCGGAAGCCGAGCCTTCTTCCATGAGTCCGGTGGCCAGACTCAAATTGATATTGCCCTCAACTTCCAGATCAAGGTCTCCGCCCTCCCTCAAACCGGCGGTTCCAGAGATGACCAGGTCAGTTTCAGTGCCTGATAGACGTACTGCAGAAAGGCGAAGCTGTCCATCCTGGTAGTGAATCGTTGCCGGTTCAGCCAGGCCGATCGAATAATCCACGAGTTCAACGGCCAGTTCGGAGAGTTCCACCTCTCCAGTCATCTCGGTTGGTGAGGCGGCCGGGCCTTTCGCCCGAACTATTCCCGAAATCGTCCCCTCGATATCCGGAACGGAATCCTCCACAAAAAGCGCCAGATACGGCGCCAGCGGCACACTATCGAGTTCCATCGAGGCGCTTGTTTCGTAGGGGGACTCTAACCGAGTCTCTCCTGAAATCAGGAACTCGCGGCCTTCCAAGACATGGCGGAGCGAGAAGTCGAGGAGCTGATTGTCGACCTTTCCTTCGAACGACAGGTCTTGAAGGGGATAGTCGCGGAAACCAAGTTCAGAGATAGTAGCCTGAACGGTACCTTCTGGATCTTCCAGTGTTCCCGAGGAGTCCAGTTTGAACTCAAGGAGACCCGATACTTCTGCCCGTTCCTGGATTGGCTCGACCTGAGTTAGATTGATCGAGTGACCGGTAAGATCTGCGCTGAATTGTTTGCTGGAAAGGTTATATGCAAGTTCACCGCTAATGGAGCCGTCATACAGGCCGGCTTGGAGATTCGAAACCTGTACCTGGTCCTCCATAGCGGTCAGCTCTCCTGTGATATCCCCGAGAGAAGTACCGTATGCCTCCAGATCGGAAATCCGAAATTCACCACCGCCTGAAATTGCTGCCGAATCCTCACGAGTGAGGCGGAGTTTTGCGGTCAGCTGCCCGGAAACAGGGACCTCTTTGCCGGTAGCTGTCTCGATCAGCGGTGCTATCGGCAGGTCGGCTGCCTCGATGTCAAAGGAGACAGACGTGAGGGGGGCATCTCCCAGAGGAAGATCGAGGTCGGTCGTAAGATGGAAACCTTCTCCCTGCAGCCGAGCGTTACTGAGAGTAAGCTGGTCGGAAGCGTATCTGAATTCGGTGGAAAAATCCCCCAGCCGGAAATCGTGCAGGTGAATGTTTCGGCTTACCAAGTCTCCAGCCAACTGGAGG
>DATGOF010000481.1:0-6783 GCA_035306285.1 Acidobacteriota bacterium
TTGACCCGCCGTTATACAGAAGAGGCGATTCGTTTTATCGAGGAGAATCGGGGGAGACCATTCTTTCTGTTCCTATCTCACGCAATGCCCGGGAGTACGCCTCACCCTTTTGCAAGTGACCCATTCAAAGGTAAGTCGAAAAATGGCCCGTATGGCGACTCAGTAGAGGAGATAGATTGGTCAACTGGGGAAATATTGCAAACTCTCGAGCGACTGGGACTGGAAGATAATACGTTGATCATTTTCACCTCCGACAACGGCGCACCCCGCCGCGATCCCCCGCAAGGAAGCAATAAACCACTGGCAGGTTGGGGCTATACGGTCGCTGAAGGGGGAATGCGAGTTCCCTTCCTTGCTCGTTGGCCAGGGCAGATCCCGCCCGGGGTCACTTCCGACTATCTGGCCACGAGCATGGATTTGTTGCCGACCTTTGCGGAGCTGGCAGGGGGATCGGGACCGCAGGATCGCATGATCGATGGAAAGAACATCTGGTCCATACTTACAAACGAAGCTACCGGCTCCCCACATGAAGCCTTTTATTACTATTACATGGATCAATTGCGAGCCGTCCGATCGGGTAAGTGGAAGCTTTACCTGCAGTTAGATCAGGAGGATGTTGTCGGGCAGGAGGTAGATGCCAGTCAGCCACGACTTTTCGACCTGTCTACCGACCTGACTGAGTCCCGGGATGTTGCTGCAGAAAATCGAGCTGTTGTGGACAGATTGATTCGTCTTGCTGAAAGGGCCCGGGACGACCTTGGAGATCGAGGGCGCCACGGGAAGAACCAGCGCCCGGCAGGTTGGGTGGCTCAGCCGCTTCCACAAGTCAGGAAATGACGAGCCACCAGTCACTCGGGTCTTGAGCCGAGTACCTAATTGAGGAGGTCCAGAAGACCGATTATCGCTGAATAGGAAACAAAGATTGAGAAGAACAGAGTGACCACCAGACCGATATTCAGAATTACAGGGTTACGGTAGCCGCACATGGTTGTTTGACGGTTGAGCAAGACTAGAACCAGGACAATGAGTAGCGGCATTATTACCGGGCTAACCGCTTGCGAGGCGATCATAATAATCACCGGGCTTCCACCGAAGATCGGAACCACAAGACCCAGAAGCGCCATCACGAGAACCAGCATCCGGATGGAGAAACGGCTCATGTCACGAGGCAAATTCATAAAGTCGGTAATTAACCAGGGCGCGAGGACGTAATTCGGGAAGAGAGATGACAGCGCCGCGGCAAGAATTCCGATTACGAAAAGTGTGCTGGCAAACGCACCGGCGAGAGGCTCCAATGTTTGTACCATGTCGATTGCACTCTCTACGCGCAGACCTCTAGGAAACATCGTCAAGGCAGCACTAGCCATGATCGCTCCGCTAACCAACAGCGTTAATGCGAGAGAGATTGCCGCATCTCTATGTTCGCGATTCAAATCATCAAGTGTCCACTTCACTTCAGCTACCAGATAGCTTCGTGTGACCAGGCAGACTGACGCCATGGTTGTGCCGACGAGTCCGGCCAGAATCAGATGAGAGTCACCCGTGGATGGAATGCCTGGCTTCAGCAAGTTGAGGAAGGTCGCTAGTGATGGAAAGACTACCCAGAGAGTCAACAAGAAGCTGAGGCTCATTACGGCTACGATCGTCGCCATCGCTTTAAGAAAGAACCCGTGACTGCCATTCCAGAACAGAGCGTACAGAATTGCAGTGAAAAAGACAGCTGACCACACAGGGGGAATTTTCACAGGCAGGTGAACCTCGCTCCATGCAAGCACGACATCACTTGCGATACCCATCACCCCCATGATGGAAGTCACTTCGGTGAGCATCAAACCGATTATGATGAAAAGGGTTATACCGCCCCCGAAACTCTTCCTCAGTGTAAAGAGCAGCGTCTCTCCAGTGGCAATGGTGACGCGGCTTATACTGACAAGCATGACATAGGTGAAGAAGCACGATAAGGCGAGAGCCCAGGTCAGGGATAATCCAAACCGCGCTCCCGCGGTTGCCATGGCGGTAACGCTGCCGGTGCCGATGATGTAACCGAGGATGAAGATACCGGGTCCAATATTCGATAATAGGCCCCTCATCCGTGCTGAGATTTTCTCCGTCCGGGATACGATGTTTTCAGTTGTGGCATTTCGTCTCATCTGGCTTGGCCGCATCTCAGGAGCTGTGATCGGAGTTTAAGACTACACACTTCCCGTGGTTCGAAACGATCGGTTGCTGTCCTCAGCTGCTGGTTTGCCGTTACAATGTAGAAGAAGGGGACAGGAAATGAAATACCTGGTTGCAGGAGTACTAGTTCTTTCAGGCACTGGATTGCTGTTGTGGCTGTTCGCACAGAAGCCCGACGATCTCAGTCCGGCTGCGCTCGAAGGAGCGTCGGTAGCCACTTTTGCAGGGGGTTGCTTCTGGTGTGTCGAAGCTGACTTTGAAAAAGTAGGGGGCGTCATCGAGGCCATTTCAGGCTTCACAGGAGGTGACGAGCCTAATCCTAGCTATAAGGAGGTGTCAGCCGGTTTGACCGGACATGTGGAAGCCGTCCAGGTGTATTATGATCCTGCAAGACTCAGTTATACAGACCTCCTCGAAATCTTTTGGACCCATATTGATCCAACCGATTCCGGCGGACAGTTTGTGGATAGGGGGGCACAGTACCGTTCCGCTATCTTTTACCACGATAAGGAACAGAAGCACCTTGCTGAGGAATCAAAGCGAAAGCTCGCAAGCTCCGGTATTTTTGATCGGCCTGTCGTTACGGAAATCAGGCCGTTGAAAGAGTTTTACCAGGCTGAGGATTATCATCAGGATTATTACAAAACCCATCCACTGCGCTACCGTTTCTATCGATTCAATTCAGGCAGAGATCAATTTCTGGAAGATGCGTGGGCGGATCGGGAGTTCACTCTCTCCGAGAAGCCGATGAATGGAGAAATTGGTATGAAATATCAGAAGCCCAACGCGGAAAAGATCAAAGAGATGCTGACTCCCTTGCAATACAAAGTCACCCAAAAGGACGCGACTGAACCCGCATTTCAGAATCAATATTGGGACAACAAGGAGGAAGGCATCTATGTTGATGTCGTCTCAGGTGAGCCGCTGTTCAGTTCGCTCGACAAGTTTGATTCCGGCACGGGCTGGCCCAGCTTCACGCGCCCGCTCGAGAACGACAAT
This sequence comes from Acidobacteriota bacterium, assembly GCA_035306285.1. Lineage (GTDB taxonomy): Bacteria > Acidobacteriota > UBA6911 > RPQK01 > JAPXNP01 > DATGOF01. Next base: position 3,178 of record DATGOF010000481.1, read on the forward strand.
ATCGTGGAGAAAGACGATTATAAGTTTTTCATGCGAAGAACCGAAGTCCGGAGCAAACACGGTGATTCACACCTCGGCCATCTGTTTCCCGACGGGCCTCCACCCACAGGCCTCCGCTACTGCATCAATTCTGCCGCTCTGAGATTTATCCCCAAAGACCGCCTGGTTGAGGAAGGTTACGGGGAGTACCTCTCCCTGTTTGAGAAGGCTCAGGAGAAATCCAGTTAGAGCTCTATCGGTTCTTACGTGATTGGGTGTGGCCATCTTTCGAAAGTAGCAAAATCCGCGCTATTCCCGTTCGCGCCTCGCCGCCTCAAAGTGTACGGTTCCTGCGAATTGACTTGTGCACGAACTTGAATTTGAGTTAAACTGTGTTATCTCTCGTCGGTTTGGGATCGCCTGATGAGATGATTGAAGTTTAAAGCGGTCTCACGAACGCTCACCTTGTGAATTTCTCTAAGGGTTACGGGTCACGCCTTTCTACAGGCTGCCATGGTCAGCTCCTTATGAAGTCGAATTTCCCAGGGTTGATAGCAAAAACTTCTTAAGGAGAAGAACATGAACGGTAAGAAACTGTACGTTGGGGGGCTTCCCTACTCTGTCACGGACACACAGCTCGAGTCAATTTTCTCGGCTCACGGCACCGTAGAATCGGCACGCGTCATTACAGATCGAATGACTGGTCGTTCCCGAGGATTCGGATTCGTGGAAATGAGCTCCAGTGAGGAAGCCGAAGCCTCCATCACTGCCCTTAACGGCAGCAGTGTGGATGGACGTACTCTCACTGTCAACGAAGCGAAAGAACGAACTTCAAGGGGTTCCGACAGGGGCCGCAGCTCCGGCCGCGACCGCTGGTAACCTCCAAGTACGTGATTTTGTCCGCAAGAGGGGATGGCTCAACAGCCATCCCCTTTTTTCTTTCCTCGGCTTTCATCCCTCCTCTCGTCTAAAAACTGCTCTCCGATCCAACTTGCACCGTACAGGTCACAGCGGTTTGCACGCTAGGGATCCTGGACGCCCGCAATACACACTCGGGAGTCGTCAGGGGTCAGTCAACTACGAGGCGCGAAAGCCAGGCCCATCGCTGACGCTCAGATCGCTCTGTTGACAAGAGAAGCCTTGATTCCCGCTCGCTTCGGTGAGAGCATACTCCAATCCTAAGCACAGCATTATTTCGGCTGTCCTAAGCGGGAAAGGAATAGAAGAGCCGTGTCGATCCGTTATACCCATACCAATATAGTCGCCCACGACTGGCGGAGATTGGCGAAGTTCTACCAGGAAGTGTTCGAATGTGAACCCCTCCCTCCTGAGAGAAATTACAAAGGCGAGTGGATCGAAAAGGTAACCGGATTGTCCGGAATGACAATCCGAGGTATACACTTGAAGGTTCCGGGCTTTAAGGACCCGGGACCCACGCTAGAAATCTTCCAGTATGATCCCCCGAGCGATCGCCCCTTGTTTCAAGCGAACACACCCGGATTTGCTCATATCGCTTTTCATGTGGAAGACGTCGCTTTGTTTCGAGAGCGTGTGCTCGCAGCCGGCGGTTCGGACCTGGGACAAATCCACACAATGGATGTTCCCGGTGCCGGAACGATCACTCTCGTCTACATGAGGGATCCGGAAGGAAATATCGTCGAACTCCAGAACTGGAAAACATGAATTTTCGGACGAGATTAGAAAGAGTCCAAAACGACAGGAAAGGCGTTCTAAAGGATACCTTAGTCAACAAGGAGGGCCCCTATGATACGAAGACACTTCTTACTCGGCGCTGCCGGCGCGCTGGCCGCCGTAGCCACCTCTCAGAGATCGGCTTCCGCCCAGACTGTCCAGTTTCATGAACTTCGCACCTATGAGCTGAGGAATGACCTGGATGCAGCGAGAATGCATGATTTCATGGAGAAGTATCTTGTCCCGGAAATGAAGAAACAGTCACTGGGTCCGGTAGGGGTGTTCAATGTCATTTCGGGTCAGCACTCTCCGGCCCTCATCCTTCTCTTGAACCACCGATCGCTCGACAGCCTTCGGGCCAATACACAGCTGGTTAACGCGAATAGCGACTACAGCAAAGCCTGGCGAGCCTTTGAGAAGGGGGAACGGATTCCTTATGTTCGCTACAAATCACAGCTGATGAGAGCCTTCTCGGGCCATCCTCAAGTCGAAGTTCCACCCAGACGCGAAGGCAATCATCTGTTTGAACTGCGAACCTATGAATCCCGCGATTCTTTCGATTCCGCAGCCAAGATTGATATGTTTAATGAGGAGGAAATAAAGATTTTCAGGGATTGTGGATTCAAGCCTATTTTTTTCGGTGAATCCGTATTCGGGGATCGACTTCCGAATCTGACGTATCTAGTCGCCTTCGACGATATGGCCCAGAGAGAAAAGGCGTGGGCAGAATTTCGGGTAAATCCCGACTGGAACAGGATTAAAGACGAACCACGCTGGGTCGATACGGTGACCAACATCCACGCCTCTTTTCTTCAACCCACCTCCTACTCAGAGATCCGCTGAGACTTTTTTGCGTTCTTATGGAGGTTCTCCGGGACGGGTGCAATCCGCCGATGTCGCTCTCAGGCGTCCCACGATGATCAAAGTGGCGACGCGTTGTGCGGCCATCTGTTGCGAAGCTTGGACAACCCGACGCCTACTCAGCGGCGACAAGCAACCGAGAGTACCGGCAACGGGATATGTGAACCGGTTTATACGGGGGGCCACTACAACAGCGGTGGCGTATCGACCACCTTCTCTTCTCTGGGATCGAAATACAGGACCTTCCCCTGGCGGTAGGCCATAACACTCATAGTGATCGTGACCTGCGCCTTGTATCCGGTATCGGCATCCAGGACCGGCTTCTCCCGAGTTCTCACACTTCGTAGGAAGTTCCGCATGTGGGATTCCCGCTCCTGCATTGGAATCCGCAAAGAAGTGGTCTTGTGGGTTTTGTAAAAATCCTCTTCGACTATCGACTGAGGAGTAACCGTAATGAAATCCACCTGACCCTCAAAGCGACCAGCAGGCACCATCATGATCGTACCTTCATGGCCTCTCAACAGACCTGGTATGTGGTCGTTATTGGCCATTGTCGAGGAAAGCACCAGTGAGTGTTCCTCAGCAAAATCAGCCATCAGGTGGAAAGTGTCCGGAACCTCCCGATCCTTGAACTGGTAGATGCCACCGCCGGCTGTGACCCGATAAGGAAACTGTGGCTTGCCCCAGCAGATCTGGAGCGGTGCAACAACGTGGTAGAAAAGGTCGGTTGCGATACCTCCAGAATAATCCCAGAACTTACGAAAACGAAAGAAACGCTCGGGTTCCCACTCTCTTCTCGGTGCAGGCCCCAGCCATTTTTCCCAGTTGATATAGTTTTCGCCCCTTCCATTGGGTCCGGCATCAGGCTCAATGGTCCAGTTCCACTCGCCTTCCACTGAGTTCCGGTGATAGGAACCTTGACTCATCAATAGTTTGCCAATTAGTCCTTTCTGAATGATCTCACGGGCTTTCCACCATTGATCGCGCGACGTGGTCTGGGAGCCAACCTGCAACACACGACCTGTCTCCTTGACCGTCTTCACTACCTGCTTTGCTTCCTCAATGGTGTGTGTC
>DATGOF010000482.1:0-4192 GCA_035306285.1 Acidobacteriota bacterium
CATCGTTATCCATCGCGGGGAGGTCGTCGTGGATCAAGGAATATGTGTGTATCATCTCAAGGGCACAGGCGAGAAAGATCGCCCGATGGAAGTCGCCGTCCAGTGCGTCGGTAGTGGCCAGGGCGAGAATGGGACGAAGACGCTTTCCTCCAGCAAGTAGACTGTAGCGCATTGCCTCGTGAATGATCTCAGGGTACTCGGATGCGGAGGGGAGAAAGTCGTCGAGGTAACTATCAACGACTTGCTTCTGCTGGTTCAGATAGTCGTGGATCTCGAGGCTGTTTCGAATCTGCTCATTCAAGGTCGGACTCGTTCCCCGTAAGCTCGAAAGGCTGTTCTTTCAGATCTCCACTACGGTCTTTAAGAAGAATCGTTACCTTCTTTTCGGCTTCTTCTAACTTGGAGTTACAAAACTGGGAGATCTTGACCCCTTCTTCGAAGAGTTGGAGAGCGTTTTCAAGTGCGAGATCACCCCTTTCCAGCTTTTCGACTATCTCTTCCAGCTTCTGGAGAGCCTCTTCAAAATCCTTATATTCCATATTTATTATTTATTCTTTCCGAGCACGGAAGCGACCGAGGGCAACCCGAATATCCAGCGCCTCCCCGGCTCTCACCTGCTGAGGATCTCTAACGATGGCTCCGTCTTCACCAGAGACGATGGCATAGCCTCGTTCCAGTACTTTAAGGGGGGAGAACGCCATCAACTGGAGATGATTTGCCTTCAACTGCTGTCGCTTTGTTTGAAGATAAACCTGCAGCCACTGTTCGAGGCCTCTCCGGCATTGTACGACTTTTTGGCGGGGCAATTCGAAAAGCGCCAGCCCCCTTTGCTGCAGTCGGTGAGTCAGCTCGTCGAGCCTTTGCAAGAAGAAGCGCAGGCGGCTCTCGGCATCCACGAAAGCACGGCTCGATGCTAGGCGCTCCAGTTTCTGGCGTTTCTGGTGAAGCAGCAAACGGAATGCCTGTACCAGATGTCGTTTCAGATGCTGGAGATGAGTTGCCAATTCCTCTCTTCTCGCGCATACGATTTCAGCCGCGGCGGAAGGAGTCGGAGCCCTCAGGTCGGCGACAAAATCTGCAATCGTAAAGTCGGTCTCATGGCCCACTGCCGAAATAATCGGAATTCGAGATTTGGCGATTGCTCGTGCCAGGGGCTCTTCATTGAAGGCCCATAAGTCTTCAATCGAGCCACCACCCCGACCAACGATGATGACATCAATATCGGAACGACTGTTCAGATAGCGGATGCCCTGGCAAATTTCTGAGCAGGCCTCGGTTCCCTGCACTCGGGTGGGGTAGATGACGATGCTGACACGGTCATTGCGGCGCCTGAGGACCCGAATAATATCCTGGATGGCAGCCCCGGTCGCCGAAGTCACCACTCCTATCCGACTGGGAAGCAAAGGGAGGGGCTTCTTTCGAGCGGCATCAAACAAGCCTTCCCTAGCCAGTTTTTTCTTGAGCTGCTCGAAGGCAAGCTGCAATGCTCCCTGACCGAGTGGTTCCATGTGCTCGACGATGAGTTGGAGCTGACCACGTGGCGGGTAAATAGATACCGATCCACGGATAAGAACCTGGAGACCGTCTTCCGGCTGAAATCGAAGATATCGGTTTCTCATGCGGAAGCAGACCGCCGATATCTGGGCTTCTTCATCTTTCACGGTAAAATAAAGATGGCCCGAAGAGGGACGACCGACATTCGAGAGTTCCCCACGCACCCACAGGTCCCGGTACAGGCCCTCAAGGTCACCTTTAATGCCTGATACAAGGTCAGATACAGAAAAGATCGGTCGTTCTTCGAATAACTTAAATTGTCGTTCCATTCGAACCCCATTGATAGAGGAGAAGACCGGAGAGGTCAAGGTCGCTACAACGCCTCTCTACTATCTTAACTATCTTTTACGATCGCCGAATCTAGCCGACGAAGTGAACGTATGAAAGAATATTGCAGCTAACCTTAATGCTCCGACGGAGGTTTGTATGTTTCTTCTACATCGTGCCTCGTTAAGTGCGGTGGTTGTGCTGTGCCTGGTACAACTGCTATCGGCGGGTCCTTCCATTGACGACCTGGTAAACGACATTGACATCCCGTTTAAGAAATATGTCTTGAAGAACGGATTGACCTTGATTGTCCACGAGGACCACAAGGCACCAATTGTTGCTGTCAATGTCTGGTATCACGTCGGATCTAAGAATGAGAAGCCTGGCAAAACCGGATTTGCTCACCTCTTTGAGCATTTAATGTTCAACGGCTCCGAGAATCACGACGGGGAATATTTCGAGCCGCTCGAAAGGGTCGGCGCAACGGATATGAACGGGACCACTAACACAGACCGAACCAATTATTTTCAGAACGTTCCCAAGCACGCGTTAGATGTGGCGCTCTGGATGGAATCGGATCGTATGGGACATATGCTGGGGGCTGTTACCCAGGAGAAACTGGACGAGCAACGGGGTGTTGTCCAGAATGAGAAGAGGCAGTATGAGAATCAACCCTATGGACGTGTCTACGGGCTGATCACTGAAAATACTTATCCGAAGGGACACCCCTATTCCTGGCAGGTTATCGGTTCCATGGAGGATTTGAACGCCGCTTCGCTGGAAGATGTTCATGAGTGGTTTAAGACCTATTACGGAGCATCCAATGCAGTTCTGACCATTGCTGGCGATGTTGATGCGGAGGAGGTTTTGAAAAAGGTCGAGCACTATTTCGGGGACATACCTCCGGGGCCTCCTATAGAAAAACAGCAGGTCTGGATAGCCAAGCGGCAAGGAACACACCGCCAGATATTGCAAGAGAGAGTGCCCCAGCCGCGCATTTACAAGGTCTGGAATGTACCTGAATGGGGCTCACTTGAGGCCGATCAGCTGGACCTAGTTGCTTCGATTCTCGGTAGCGGTAAGACATCCAGACTATATAAGCGGCTGATCTATCAAGATCAGATCGCGACCAGTGTTCAGGCAGAGAATTACGCCGCTGAGATCGGCGGGCAATTTCTAATTGATGTGATGGCCCGGCCCGGGCAGGATCTAGCAGAGGTGGAAAGAGCTATAGACGAGGAATTGCAGAAGTTTCTGGATGAGGGGCCGTCCGAGAACGAAGTGAGGATTGCGCAGACCGAATTCCTCTCGAATTTTGTGAGAGGCGCGGAGCGAATAGGAGGCTTCGGCGGGAAATCCGACTTGCTGGCAATGAACGAGGTCTATGGGGGGCGTCCTGACTACTACAAAGTGAGCTTGCAAAGGATCCGCGATGCTACGCCGGAGGCTCTTAAAGAGGTAGCTCGAGAGTGGCTGAGTGACGGCCAGTACGTTCTTGAGGTCCATCCCTTTCCCGAATACGTGACTTTGGAGAGTCCGGCCGACCGTTCCAAATTGCCGGAGCCTGGAGAGCCCCCAACTCCATCATTTCCTAAGTTTCAAAAGGCTCAGCTGCCGAATGGTCTGACTTTGATCACAGTAACGCGCAGAGATGTTCCACTGGTTCATTTCGAATTGTTGGTAAACGCGGGCTTTGCGGCAGATCGATATCTAGAGCCGGGTACGGCCAGTTTAGCCATGGCGATGCTGGACGAGGGAACTACGCGGCGTACCGGACCAGAGATTAGCGAAGAGCTCGCGCTGCTGGGTTCAAACCTAGTCACCACATCCAATCTCGACTCGTCGTTGGTTTTGATGTCCACCCTCAAAACGAATCTAGCCGCTTCCCTCGATATCTTCGCCGATGTGATTTTGAACCCGGCGTTCCCCGAGAATGAATTTGCCCGTTTGAAGAAGGAGCAAGAGTCGCAGATTCAGCGAGAAAAACAGACTCCTGCCCAGATGGCTCTGCGAATTCTTCCGCGCTTTCTCTATGGCGAACAGCATCCTTACGGCAATCCGTTAACCGGGTCGGGGACAGAGGAGTCATTGGCGAGGATAACTTTAAATACATTGAAGGAGTTTCACAGGACGTGGTTCAAGCCGAACAACAGCACCTTGATTGTAGTCGGCGACACAACCCTCGAAGAGATCAAGGAGCCTGTAGAGCAGCTTTTTGGCCAGTGGGAACGAGGTGAAGTCCCCAAGAAGGATTTGTCTGCCTTGCCAGAAAGTGGAGAGGCTAAGGTCTATCTCGTAGATAGGCCGGGATCGATCCAATCACTTATCCTGGGAGGACTCCTAGCTCCTCCTAAGGACAATCCTCAAGAAG
>DATGOF010000483.1:0-2738 GCA_035306285.1 Acidobacteriota bacterium
GAAGAAGACGGGGGTAAGTTGCCCCTGAGATACAGCTTCCAGGTGGAGGTTGCTCCCGGCGAGATCAAGCAGTTCCAGCTCTTCGACGACCCGAGCGAAGACTGACTCTGGAAGACTTGCGCGAACAACGGGGTCGGAAAGCTCATGGACTGACGCCAGTGCTCGTGCGGTGCTTGATTGCCGCTCGAACAAGTAAGCTTTGCCGGCAAGCCTGTCATACACTCCTCGAAAGTCAGGACCGGTTCCGAGCGGCCAGTTAACCGGGAAAGTGGCCAGTCCAAAAATCCCTTCAATTTCATCCAGAAGTTCGAGGGGCTCCCGAGTAGGCCGGTCGACCTTGTTGATGAAAGTGAAAATTGGAATCCGTCGCTTGTGACAAACTTCAAAGAGCTTTCGGGTTTGCAATTCGATTCCCACACCGGCATCAATGATCATAATGACCGCATCGACGGCCGTCAGTACCCTGTAGGTGTCCTCCGAAAAATCCTTGTGTCCTGGAGTGTCCAGAAGGTTAACCCGGTAGTTTCCGTAATCGAATTGCAGCACAGTTGAGCTGATCGAGATGCCCCGTTGTCTTTCCAGCTCCATCCAGTCAGATGTCGTTGATCGCTGATTCTTTCGCGCCCGGACCGATCCAGCCAGTTCGACCGCACCCGAATGGAGTAGAAATTTTTCGGTAAGGGTGGTCTTACCCGCGTCCGGATGGGAAATAATTGCGAAGGTTCTTCTCCGGGAAATCTCTTTATTGTCAATCATCTGCAAACTGTCTTTGTCGGCAATTTGGTAAATCGCTTCTCGGAAGGAGATGACCGAGAAGGATGTCGTGGTTCTTAAAGGGTCGGGATCGAAGGCCTCAAGGGGGCGTCACACCCGTGGCGGACACAGCCCAGGTGATCTGTTCCAGTTCGGACTGCATCTGTTGCTCAATCATTAAGAGAGTATATCAAGAACAATCGATGACAATCATGGAGCCGAGACAGCCTTCTTCGACTCGCGCTCGAGTGTTTCGATTAGTTCATCTGTGTCAAAGACGCCCTCCGAGCGGTAAATCACACCTTTCTGGGGGTGCAGCACAACGGTATGCGGGACCATCTCCTTCCATTCTGGATCAAATGCTTCCAGGCCGATGTAAGGATCATCAGCTTCGATGATGAAGGAGCACCCCGTCATTGGATATTCTTTCAAAAAGGTGACAACCTGCTCCCTCTGATCCGGCTGATCCACCGATACGGTTATTACCTCGACATCCGGAAAAAGCTGGTTGATTTTAACCAGTTCCGGAAATTCCTCCCGGCAAGGACTACACCAGGTAGCCCAGAAATTTACCAGCCGGAGCGATTCTAACGAACCCGTACCAAGCTCTCGGAGTTCTTGCGGAGTGATCTCCTCCAATTCTATCTCTTCAGCAGCAAGCCAGCCTGCAAAGGCAAACAAGAGAGTCGTGAACAAAACGATTCGGAGGGTCGGCATGGTCACATTATAAACGCTCTATAGACTTTCACATATTACTGTGAGGCCCCACACTGAGAAGAGTAAGCCGCTGTGCCTTTGAGAGCGTTCTCGAGCGGGTCGTTCGCCCTCGAGACCTTCGACCTTCTTTGCCACTGACGGAGGGACACAGAGCTTGACTCTTCCAGATTGGTGAAGGATGACAAGGTGACAAAGGTGTTGACGGGAAGGGTCCGCGAGTGTTGAGCTACGCCCATGGACAGGACGTCCGAGCTGGGTCCGGAAGGAAAGCAGACAACCAGGTTGAGAAGCCACTTGGGTCAATATATTAAACAGCCTGGAGTGTCGACCACTCTGATTCTGCTGGTCCTGCTGGTTGCTGCGATCAATGGTATCGCTCTGTGGGGAATTGTTTCATCCGGTCGTGAAGCTCGTGATGCCGTGCGTGGTGATCTCGAGATCCAAACGCTGGCAACGGCTCGTTCCATTGAAGCCTATCTTGCCTCCGTCGGAGGGGATTTTATCTTCCTGTCCCGATCTCCGCAGTTGGCAGAGAGCGACAGGCTGCTAGCGGATTCAGATCCCGTCGTGCGACGTTGGTCGCGCATTGATCTCGAGGCTACTCTTCTCCTGTTTCTGAGTGCTCATCCCGAAGTCGAAAGCATTGCCATCATTCAGGACGACGCGCCACTGGTTGCCGCGGACAGACGAGAAGGTGCGCCGGTCTTGGTTCCCCCCCATGAATGGAAGGGTGAAGTCCGTGGCGAAGACTATTTGCTCGGGGGGCGATGGCCAATTGAGGCTTCGAACGCAGAGATTCGGGCAATTTTGAATTCCCGTACGGTCCTCGCTCAGGTGGCGGGCACGCAGGCAGAAGAAATGGTACTGCTGACAGAGCCTGGTTTTTCCGGTCAGGGAATTGATGCGAGCGTCGCGGCATCGGAACCGCTCAACTCGGCAGTCCAGGCCGAGATTCTCCTGCAGGAGTGGAATCCCCCGATCCGCTGGCTGCTGGTACGAGAGGAAACGCGGCTCGGCCTACTCGATTCAATTGCGCGGCTTTCCAGTCGTTATCGCATTACGCTCCTTCTAAATGCATCATTGATGACGCTGGCCCTTGTGCTGGGCGTTATTGCCTTCCGGCAGGTACAAAAGAGCGCCACTTTAGAAGCCCAGGCACGCCAACAAACCGAGATTCGCAATTTGGAACGCCAGTTACTTCATAACGAACGTCTTGCCAGCATCGGAAGGTTGGCGGCCGGGCTGGCACACGAGATCAACAATCCGCT
>DATGOF010000484.1:0-4463 GCA_035306285.1 Acidobacteriota bacterium
AAAGTCGAGTCCATCTCGCGCCGATAAGCCTCGTGTATGCGAGAAGCAACATCGACGCCCATGGAACAAATGCGACCTCGAATGATCGCTCTTGACACGGGACACTCGCAACCGGCCGCTCCGGTTCCACAAAATCTTTACTCTTTCGTGATCGATCTCGAAGCGATTCCTGTGGGGCCAGAAAAGCTTAGCGAAAAAGCCCGTGAGCATCTCGTTTCCTTTTTCCGCTCCTGAAGCTCTTTCGAGTTTGCCAACGGGATCTCCTGCCAAACACCAACCGACCATCGCTTCGGGGAAGGATCGTGGTTTTGCTTGTTTCCCGTGAGCCTTTCTTTATTCTGGCTCCTGCCCCGACCTGACGATCGACTGATAGACCAAATTGTTAAAACGCTCTTGAAGGCCAACACCTCCGGCCGGTCTCAGTTGTGTCATCATGACCGCCACCAGTTCTTCGGCCGGGTCAACCCAGTAGGTTGTGTAATAGGCTCCTCCCCAGCCGTATGCTCCCACACTGCCCAATCTGTCAAGTTGTCCCAGTCTTTCGTTGACCCAGAAACCAAAGCCGAAACCCCGACTGCCGTACAATTCCCCAACATGATCGGCAGTCATCAGTTCGACGGTCTTCGGGCTCAGAATCTGGGATCCGTTGAAACGGCCGCCGTTTAAAAGCATTTGTAAGAACCGCGCATAGTCCATGGCAGTTGAGAGAAGACCTGCGCCACCCGAGAAGGCACGCCGCGGCCCTTTGACATAGCTGTTATCAGTGGCGCTTTCGATTAGCTCAATGGTGCCGTTCTCCTTCGCTCCGAATACTGCCGTGAATCGGTTCTTCTTCTCTTCGGGGAGATAGAAATGTGTGTCTTCCATACCGAGGGGCTTGAAAATTCGTTCCTCAAAGAATTCCTCCAGCGTCATCCCGGAGACCTTTTCAACGACATGTCCGAGGATGTCGGTGTTGAATCCGTAAATGTATTTTTCGCCAGGGTGTGCGTCGAAGGGAACTTTAGCCAGAGCACGGATCGCCTCGCCGATTGGACGATCCTGGTCGGCGAAAAACCACCCGTGTGTTCCCGCTTTTCGGTATTCTTCTTCGGCAGGAGCGTTATTTCCGTATGAGATGCCGGACGTATGGGTCAGAAGGTGCTTAATCGTAATCTCTCGCTTTGCCGATTCCACCCTGTAACCGGAATTCCCTTCTCGTATAGCCACCTTTGAATTCTTGAACTCAGGTATGTAGAGGGAAACCGGGTCAGAGAGAAGCAACTTGCCTTCTTCCAGCAAAATCATTATCGCGGCAGTGGTGATTGCCTTGCTCTGCGATGCTATTCGAAAAATCGCATCGGTCGGCATAGGGCGATTTCCGTCGAGCGTTCCGAAACTCTTGAGATAAGCGACCTTACCTTGGCGTGCGATCAGGGCGACGACGCCGGGCACCTTCCCTTCATCGACCATTTGGGTCATCACCTCATCAATCCGCTGCAAACGCTCGGTCGACAGCCCGACCTCGCGGGGGCTAGCGGTGGTGAGATCCTGGGCCGGAAGGAAAAGAGCCAGGCTAAGCCAGATAGCCGGTAAAATTGACAGCACTCTTCGATAAGCATTCATGGTCGCTTATACTATCAACTCGCCTTTTCCGCTCCAATACCTCTTACCTTACAAAAGTCAGATCCAGATCGCTGTGTTGTCAAACCGAGACACCATGTCCAGTTCAGTCTTGAAACACTCTTGCGGAGAAAGGGACAGCCGCATAGATTGGTAAGTGAGGCTGTCAAGTGCGTCTGCGATGTCGCCAGGAGAGCTGCTCCAGGAGTTTTGCTTTTCCTGCAGGTTGGCGATGACCGTTCCGATTCAAAGAATCGTCATTATTCATGACGACAGGTGGAAGTGCCAATTGCAGAGACCCGGCTCGATCATTTGACCAGATCTGAGAAGGAGATGACGATGAAACAGATCATTAGTTCCGTGCTGATGTTTGCTATCGCCCTTTACGGGGCACCCCTGTGGGCCGCCGGAGCGGTTCGTACCCACCAGCCGCAGCAGACGGTTCAGCAACTGCTCGAGCGTTCGTATCTGGAGTTATTCGATCTGGCTTCCGAGGTCACCATCTCGAAACCCTTGCTTCAGCAGCAACGGCGAATGTTGGAGGAAGAAAAGAGAAAGGAGGAATCTGAGCTTAAAGCTCGAAAAAAGGCAATCGAACAGCGAATAAGTCGAGCTCAGGATGACCTGAAAAGGCTGAATCGCGACCCTTCCCGTTCACCGGAAATCGAAGCAAAACGCCATGAACTACACTGTGAAATCCAGAATAGTCGGAAGGAGCTACAAGAAGTTGAACTCGTCCTGGAACGAGGGCTCGACACTCGATACGAGAACCTTCTCGCCAAACTGGATGTCCTGGAGAAATGGCCCGAACGTCACAATCAAGTTCAGGAGATGATTGCAAAAGGGGAGAATCCCGTAGGGAAATTCGGTGACTTTCGGGACATTGGCTTCCGTGGGGGGCCTTTCGAAGGCCAGGAACAGGATGTGCGAGTCGGTCGGGAAGCTATCGAAGAAATGCGCCGCCAGAATATCCTTCCTCCTGAAGTCGAGGACGAGCAAATCAAACGTTATGTTGTCGACCTGGCATCCAGAATCGCTCGACACTCCGACTTACGCGTTCCACTGGACGTAATCATTCTCAGATCAGAAGAAATTAACGCATTTGCTTTCCCAGGGGGCTTTCTTTTCGTCAATACCGGCCTCATCGAAAAAGCAGAGAACGAGGCCGAGCTGGCAGGCGTCCTGGCTCACGAGATTGCGCACATTGCGGCCCGTCATGGGAATCGACTGATGGGCAAAGCTAATATCGCCAATATCATCTTCCAGGTGGCGCAACTGGCTGCCCTCATCTTAACCGGGGGAGTCGCGTCTCTTGCAACTTACTATCTGCTTCAATACGGGTTTTTTGGCCTTGGGCTCGTATTGAATCTCTCTCTCCTTGGAGTTAGTCGCGATTACGAGATAGAGGCCGACATACTCGGGACCCAGTATTTATGGGCGGCAAATTACGATACCAGAGGCTTTATAAGCTTCTTTGGCAAGATGGCACAGGAAGCAGGCTACGTCACCGGCCTGAGCTGGTTTCGTACCCATCCACCTTTTTACGAGAGGATGGAGATAACCTACTCTACAATCCTTTATCTCCCCGCTCAGGAAGACCCGATCACAGACACAAAGGAGTTTCACGACATCAAAAAGCGCCTTGAAGAGTATCTGGAAGAAATGAAGAAAGAGGATCGAGAAGCGCCCACTCTGAGGCGTGTTTACGATTGCAACGATGAGAATTCCGACTGATCCTGTGAAGGATCCTATCAAGAAATTGACCGCCTGCCGGATTCTGTTCCGAGGTCTTGCCCGTTCTGAGGAGATGCCTGAGCATCTGGTACCCCGTGTCCGAATCCGACAGACGGCAGATGGCTCCAGTCAGGGCGGGAATCAGCCTGGAGCCAACTCTAAAAACCAGTACGCTCCTTTGCTGCGGAGCAATGTTATTTCCGGGTCCCCACTACTACGAGGATGATGCCCCCTATTAACGAAACAACTCCGAGAATCGGAGGCAAAGGTATCGTTTCCTCATCTTCGGCCGTTACCTCTATCGGACCAATTTCTGCAACCTTTTCTTCTGTTGTGTAGCTCAGCCCCTGATACGCAAGCCCCAACGCGCCCAGGACGATCAGTGCTATTCCTACTATCACTATCCCTTTCATTCCGTTTTCCCTCCCGAGCTGCTGGTGTGCTTTTTTACGTACTTTGACAAGTGATCGCACTTGACCTACAACAACAAGTCAGTACGCATTACGCAAGGAGTGTTCCCAATCGGAGAAGTAAGCTCAGTTCTTTGAAAAAATCCTTACAAAACAATAAGATAGGCTCATTACTCAAGCGATTCACCTCGGGTTCCATGAGCTCTTGCCAACGGAAATAGCTTGCACGGACGGAAATTATTCCTCTCCAAGGTAGAAGCAAATAGGTAGAAATTCCCGTACCGTCTTCCTTCCCGCTTCGGGTTAAGATAAGGGTCTATGAGGCATTCACCCGAATCGATCAAAGGTACGGTCATCCAGGTCAATATCAAGGCTTGCGAAAACGGGGCTCGCGGAATTCCCAAGCATCCGGTGGCTCGAGCGGAAGTTCGCCGTACAGGTCTGACAGGTGATTTTAACCGATACCGCCAGGAGAAACTCGATGGCGATCCGGACTCGGCCGTTCTTCTCCTCCCAATCGAAGTAGTCGAGGAGTTGCGGGCGGAAGGATGGGATATTAAGGCGGGTGATCTGGGCGAAAACGTAACTATGCGAGGAATCTCTCACGAGGAACTCAGACCCGGGAATCGGCTATTTGTGGGCGAGCGGGTTGAGCTCGAGATTTCTCGTGAATGTAAGCCCTGTCAGAATCTTCGAGTTTTGCCTTCAGTGGGTTCC
>DATGOF010000485.1:0-5957 GCA_035306285.1 Acidobacteriota bacterium
AGACGTCTCAGAGCGCATCGATTTAGAGAATGTCAGGGCCTACGACCCCTTCCAGGAAACCTATCGCCGTGAGATCGCTTCAAAAGTGCGAAGCGCATTAAGACGGTTGAGCGATAAGCATCGCTTCGTGGTTAAGAAGCATGATCTGGAAGGCTTTACAATAAGAGAAATTGCAGAGATGTTGAATGTCGCAGAAGGAACGGTCAAGTCGCGGCTCTTCTACGGCCGGGAAGAGCTTCGAAAAACACTTGCCGGCAGGATAGGTTGATGTTTTCCTTTTTCTGGACTTGCCTGTATCTCTAAAAAGTCGGTTTGCAGGCGCGGCCTGACGTTAAGGCGTCAGATTTGCCGTGGCTGATATTCGTTGCGCCGACTCGGGGGATAAGGCAAGGGATGTCCCTTGCCGCCAATTGATTCACGGCACCTCCATAGGCAGCAAGGGGCATCCCGGACAGCAACTCAAATACCTCACCTTCTCGTCGTTTCTAGCGCAGTCTCTTTTTTCATTGCTATAATCCGCGCCATGTAACCTTCTGGCGGGAAAACTGTGACAAAGCATTACTGCCTATCACCAGCCGACCAGGGAACTCGTCCCTTTCTCGTGTTCGAGGTCAAAATCGACCAGAGAGACGTCCGCTCAGGCCTTCAACGTTCGGATCTCGGCTTTTTCGAAGCGGATTGGCTGGAAGATCCTGATCTGGATTGGACGCGCGATATGGTGCGCCGTCTGGAAAGCACGGTTCTCCAGGGGACGACACCCAGGGAGGGAGTAGAGCTTCCTTCCTTCGTGGATGAGAAGATCACTCGCTACTTCACTCGCTACTATCGGACTCCTCTTTATCGCAATTACGGGCTTGATCTTTATTCTCTTCCGCATGAAAGCCGGGACGATTTCCGGAGTCGCTGCGAAGAATTATTGCTGGACGAGTTCACCCGGGCCTTTCTGAAGGAGAAGGAGATCTTTGTTCACCGATTCCTCGACCTGGAACAAAAACAACTGAAGCTCCTCGAGGAGGAGAAACTGGAATACGTAATTCACCAGTGGCGTTCGAACCAGATTCAGGAGATCTTTTCCCAGGTCCGGGAAGCCCTGAACCGCTGTACGCTACATGGTCTGAATCGTGATTTCTTCGAGGACTTACAATGGACGGCTCAACTTCCGCCCGACGGCCAGGATCGCTTGCAGGACCTCTGGCTGGAATTCTCGAGCCGCTACCATCGCATACGTGAGGATTTTCAGAAGCGAGTCGACGCCATCGAGCCATACGAAGCTCCCCTGGCTCGTTCTCAAATCGAGATCGTTTCCCGTGGGATACTCTGGAAATAGCGGCTTAATCGATGGCTTTCTCTCGCTCATAGCACGGTTTCGGGGCGACTTTGCCGATAGCCCCTCCTGTATAATGAATCTCAGTGATGGATCAGATACTTCTCGCTATGAGCGGGGGCGTTGATAGCTCTACCGCCGCCGTCATTCTTCGAGAGCAAGGTTATCGTGTGGTCGGCTGCACTATGCAGCTGTGGGACTACAATCGAAGCCTCTCGGAGGGGGCTGTACCGCGGACGGGCCGCTGCTGCTCACTGGATGACGTTTACGATGCACGCCGGGTATCGGAAAATCTCGGTTTTCCGTTCTATGTTTTGAATCTGGAGCGGGAATTCGAAAAGCGGGTTATTGATCCATTTGTTCATCAGTATCTGGAGGGTCGTACACCGATTCCCTGCACCAACTGCAATAGCTTTCTTAAGTTTGACCGGCTTCTCAACTTCGCTCGACAGGTTGGTATCGACCGGGTGGCAACAGGTCATTACGCACGAGTCGAGTATGACGACAACGAGGGCTTTCTGTTATTCAGGGGGAAAGATGCCGGCAAGGATCAGTCCTACTATCTTTTCGAGCTGACCCAGGACCAGCTTGCCCATATCGTGTTTCCGGTGGGAAACTTTAAGAAAAATCAGATCCGGGAAATTGCCGAACGGCACGGCTTAGCGATTGCAAGAAAGCCAGATAGCCAGGAGATTTGCTTCATTCCCGATGGAGATTATGCTGGATTTATCCGCCGCCACGCAGGAGAACTCCATCCATCCTATCTTCCGGTCATCCAACGTTATGAGGAAGAGGGACCGATCCTTCTCAAGGATGGAACCGAAATAGGGCGCCACAGGGGCATTTATCGCTTCACGATTGGCCAGCGCCGTGGGCTTGGGATTGCTCACCACCGGCCCCTCTATGTTCTCAAACTCGATCCTGTTCGAAATGCGGTTATCGTGGGTTACCGCGAGGACCTTTATTGCAGTGAATTGAACGTCGATCGTGTCAATTGGATCTCCAGATTGTCCCCGGTTGAACCACTTGAAGCAGAAGTGAGCATTCGTTCCAATCATAAAGCTGCGCCTGCTGTGATCTATCCTGACTCTGAAACCGCAACCGCGCGCATTTCGTTTCGAGACCCTCAGATGGCGGTTACTCCCGGTCAGGCCGCCGTCTTTTATCGGGAGGAGCGGGTGCTGGGCGGAGGCTGGATCAATGACAGGAAAGTTTCAGATCGAGCAGCTGCCCGGTGATCCAGGCTCGTTGCGAGAAACAGAAGGTACTCATTGGAACGCGGTGACAGAAGTTCCGATATTGATCGTAGCTGGTGAAACTTCCGGGGAAGAACATGGTGCAGGACTGGTCAAAAGCTTGCGCGCTCTCTTGCCGGATGTCGATCTGAAATTCTACGGAGCCGGGGGAAGAGCCATGCAGGAACAGGGAGTTGAGCTCCTGCAAGATGTGTCGAAGCTGGCGGCCATTGGTCCCTGGGATGCGCTTTCAAACTTGCGCAACTACCGGAATCTCATGGACCGGCTCGTCAACGAGTCCCGACGGCAATCACCGGCGCTTGCGATCTTGATTGACTTTCCGGATTTTAACCTGAGGCTTGCTGCTCGTCTAAAGAAGCAGAACGTTTCGATATGTTACTTCATAAGTCCTCAAGTCTGGGCCTGGAGACAGTCGAGATTGAAACAAATCCGCCGTAATGTGGATCTAATGTTAGTGATCTTTCCTTTTGAGGAAGAATTTTATCGCAGTCACGGCATTGCGGCTCATTATGTTGGAAATCCCACCGCGTTCAGGCTGAGATTGCAGCCGCCTCGGGTCTTGCGGCGGTCTCATGACCGACCGGTGATTGCGTTGATGCCGGGGAGCCGGGTACGAGAAGTTAGGCGGATTCTACCGATCCAGCTGGAAGCGGCCCGGGTAGTGGCAGAGGAGGAAGAGGTCGACTTCTGGATTGTCCAGGCGCCGGCTGTTCCAGAAGAGGAAATCGAGGATATTCTGGAGGAATGGCAAGAGCGGAACACGAAAGATCGTTTCAATGTAGAAGTCCGCAACGGCCGGAGTGATGAATTGCTGGCTTCGGCAGATTTGGCGCTTGTCAAGAGTGGCACTTCGACGCTCGAGGCAATGTTGGTCGGCACGCCTTTCGCGATGGTCTATCGATTAGCTCTTCCAAGCTGGTTGATGGCCCGGACTCTGGTCCGAACCGATATGTATTGCCTGGCCAATCTTGTCATGGGTAAGAAAGTTGTTCCAGAATTTGTTCAATGGGAAGCGACCGGCCAGAAAATTGGCAACTATCTTTTGAATCTCCTCCACGACGAATCTGAACGTAGCCGACTTGGTAAGGAGATGGAGAGGGGAAAGCAGCGCCTGGGTCAGCGTAATGCATACGACGAGGCTGCGGTGAAAATTAAAGATACTTTCCCGATCGGGGTGTTTTCATCATGAGAAGTTACGGGATTAAGAGTAGTGTCCTGCTGCTTCTTCTAATGGCGGTTGTGTCTTTTTCCCTGGCACAGGATGAGGAACAGGCTCCGGTCATCGATGTCCGTTCATATGAGGTTGAGATTGAACTAACCCCTGAACGTAACTTTATGCGGGGGAAATCAAGGGCTCAACTGACTGTTCTTGAAGACGCCGCTTCCATCTCATTTGATTTTAGTCAGCGTTTGACCCTGCTTAGTGTAGAGGATGACGAAGGTTTTCGTTACTCACTCTCGTCGAATCAATTCAGCCGAGGGCGAGTAGATATCGAAGGACAGGGACTTTTTCGGCAGGGAGACGAACTAAACCTGGTTTTCACGTTTGAAGGGTCGTTGGAACGGGAGCAGTTTGCTTTCCTTGACGAGCCTTTCAGGGACAAGGCTGTGATCGGACCGGACGGAGCCATTCTCCTCAGTGAAGGTCATTGGTTTCCCTCTCACCGGCTTCCCCTCGACCCCGCAATTTCTACCTTTAAGGTAAAGGTACCACTTGGTTTTACGGCGGTAGCACCGGGAGAGCTGGAATCCGTTGAGTCGGTTTTCGAAAGCAGTGGCGTTTCGGAAGTCTTTACCTGGCGCAGCGATGTCGAAGTCACGCATTTTCCAGTGGTTGTCGATCGCTTTCTCCGCCAGGCCTTCGAGGATGGACCGATATCGCTAACCTTCTATATGTCCGAAGACTATGACCAGGATCTGACCCCCATTGCCGAGGAAGCGAAACGGATCCTGGAGTTCTATGAGCGGGAATACGGCTCGTCTCCCATCCAGTCACTGGTTCTGGTCCAGGTCGGTAACATCGAGCTTGGTTCGACGGGATCCAGAGCACTGGTGGTGCTCGAGCAGAATTTTCTGGAGGCCGAGGAATTGCCGGTCATGGAGCTGGCGCGGCGTTTGGCTCAACAATGGTGGGGCTACTCGGTGAAGATGCAGCGTCCCATGGACGGATGGTTGAAAGACGGGTTTGCTACCTATGCTGCGCTGCGATACTTCGAAGAGACGGACAAAGAACGATTTCAAGTCGAGCTTTCCCGGCAATCGGTGCAGGCATTAAAGTACCAGGACACGGCACCTGTGGCCAGTGGACTCAATCTGGAAGAGGGCTCAGCCCGATATGATTCGATTGTTGGGAGTAAAGGGGCCTGGGTGCTGTACATGCTGGGCCAGTTGATGGGTCGGGAGTCGCTCAATACCGCTCTCGTGGAATGGTATCGGATGCACGAAGGAAAAGTGACGACCACACCCGAGTTTGTGCGATTCATTAAGGACCGCAGCCAGGACGATTACGACTGGTTCTTTGTCCAGTGGGTTGATTCGGTTGGCGTGCCGAAGTTCGAGGTGGACTATACCATTTACCGGATGACGGCTGGAGGCTACCGAATCCAGGGTGAAATCAAGCAGAATCTCGATCTTTTCCGAATGCCCATCGATGTCTTGATTGAAACCAAGGACTCGCCGGAAGAGCAGCGTCTTGTTGCAAACGGCCGTTCAACCTCCTTTGAGTTCGAGACCGCCGGCATGCCCCAGAGAGTAGAGATCGATCCGCACGGCAAGATTTTGATGGATTCCGACAAGATGCGAGTAGCCGTGCATATTGCGATTGGAGATGAATACCGTCAACGGGGAGAGTTTGTTTCCGCTATTGAAGAGTACGAGAAGGCTATCGATCTGAATCCCCGCAGTTCGCTGGCTCATTTCCGGCTGGGAGAGGTCTTTTTCGAACAACATTCCTATTCGAATGCCGCCAATAGTATGCGTGAGGTGCTCAACGGGGACCTACAACCTGAGTGGGTTGAAACCTGGGCTTACATCTATATGGGCAAAGTGTATGACATACTGGGGCAGCGGCAGCGCGCGATATCGGAATATCAGAAGGCGATCAACAGTAAGGTGGATTACAATGGGGCTCAGGCGGAAGCCCAGAAATACAAAGAGGATCCGTATACCCGTCCCAGCAGTGTCATCGGCGGCTAGCCTCTGTGCCTTTTGTGCCTCTGCGGTTCAATCACCGGACGGCCTCGACCTTGCAACTATTTGAGTTTTTCCGTATCATAATTCTTTGGACAGGGCCAAAGAAGCTTTGTCGTGATCTTTGAAAACCGGGCAGAGACGGGAGAACTCGGAAGAAACCTGAGAGTTTGATCCTGGCTCAGAAT
>DATGOF010000486.1:0-2364 GCA_035306285.1 Acidobacteriota bacterium
GACATTGCTACCGACCTCTTCGATCGTTCCCACGAATTCATGTCCCACAACCAGCGGGACTTTTATGGTCGAGCGAGCCCACTCATCCCATTCGTAGATGTGCAGGTCTGTTCCGCAGATTCCGGTTCTATCGACCCGGATCAGGACGTCGTCGATACCTACGGTGGGGATCGGAACTTCCTCCAACCAGAGGCCACACCCTGCTTCCTTCTTTACAAGCGCTTTCATGATCGGATTATCTTATCGCAGAGAGGCCGGTATCGCCGAGCCGGCCAGCACTTAACAGGCAGGGATGCCTGTTTTTCTAGCTGCTCGGCAACGAGAGTAGGACAGCCATCCCTGGCTGTCGTGTTTCGACGGGCATCCTTGCCCGTCGAAAGGCAGAAGGTCAAGAAGCCGCCAGGCAAGGGCGCCTATCCGTTATGACAGACACGGGCGTTTATCCTGCCGGCGAGCTCTTGCGGCTACGCCAGGAAAGGACACCCATCCAGACCCCGACCATCAACAGACCGATGAATTCGCGAGCTTCTTCGATTTCCGGAAAGTCGGGATCCATGCTTTCGAAAATCCGCATGGAAGGCGGTCGCTCGAGAACATTCGGCAGCAGCAGTAACCCCCAACCGATTGCAATTAGGCCAACGATGATGGGTGCCACCGTAGAGCCGGCGTGCAGAGGATTTCTCCAGTGCATTATCGCCAGAACTGTGGCTGCAGCGTAGAGCAGAGCCCATCGTATCGGGTCCGGGTCGTTAAACTGGATGACAGCCGAAAGACCCATGAACAGAATCATTACAATATTGATCGTCTTGAATGTCATAGAATAGATCCGAATCAGAAAGTTAACCGAACCGGCTTGTTAATCTACACGATCGAGAACTCAGTGCAAAGCCTCCAATCCATTCACAATAGCGGGATAGGTAAGGTTGACGCCGATCGGCGTCTGGGAGTCTTTGTCCTGATGCTGGCCGGCCTTCTCTTTCTACCTGGTTGCCAGGTGCTGTCTCTGGAGACATTGCGCGGAGAACCGGCTCTGATCGGTCAAACCAAGAGAGAAGCCGACATCGCCTGCCGCGATTGCCATAGGGATGTGGTAGATCGCTATCTATCCACGGCGCACTACCGCACTTCTTTTGAAGCTTCTCTCCAAACGGTTTCGGGCCCGATCGAGGATGGGCGAAACATCCTTCGTACCAGAGATCCTTTGACGCATTTCCGGATCATTCAGGAAGATGGGCAACTCTTCCAGGTGGCCGAATGGATGGAAAAAGGTCGCCGGAAAGAACGCAAAGAACCGATAGACCTGGTGGTTGGGAGCGGCCGAAAGGGACAGTCATACCTGTTCTGGAAGGACGGTTTCCTCTTTCAATTGCCGGTTTCTTATCTGGTTGAAGGAGATCAGTGGATCAACAGTCCGGGCTTTGAGGACGGCAAGGTCAACTTCGGTCGAGGGATTCCCCCTCGTTGTCTGGAGTGTCACGCGACCCATTTCCTGTTGGAGTTCGAGGATAACCAACCGCGTTACAACAGAGATTACATGACCGGGATCGGCTGCGGCCGCTGTCACGGTAGAGCCAACCGGCATGTCAGCTATCACCGTGCTAATCCCAATGATCGGCAGGGACGATTTATCGTCAATCCGGCCCGCCTTTCCCGGACAAGAGAGCTAGAAAGTTGCGCAGTTTGCCACTCCGGTGATCGTGAAGTCAAGAAATCGACATTCGCTTATACGCCTGGTGACAACCTCTCGGAATTCCTGGCTCCGGATACCGGACCGCAGCCTTATCCGGACGTGCATGGAAACCAGGTAGCGCTTCTGTCGCACAGCGCCTGTTTCCAGGAGAGCGACGTGATGACCTGCACGACCTGTCACGACGTTCACCAGACGGAACGAGACCTTGCAGCGATGTCAGAGAAATGCCTGGCTTGTCACACTGAAGAACATTCGACTCTTGAATCACGTCACCTCGGTCGACTCCAGGACAACTGTATCGATTGTCATATGCCGCTAAGAGAAAGCCGGGTTCTCACCATCCATTTACCGGATCGGGTTTATGCCCCGCAGTATCGCGATCACAGGATTGCGGTGTATCCCGAAACGAAACGGTAATTCTCGTTCCAACCACACAAGCGCAGAGGACACAGAAAAGTAATATTGGGGGTGCTTATTCTATAGGAGGAAGTCCTTTCAAGAGGGGATCATCTACCGACCGCTGCCATGCCGACAGTTCTTCCTGCAAACGGTTTCGGATCTCCTGAAAATCAGGGTTGCGATAGAGATTCTGCCTCTCTTGGGAATCGTTCTCGAGATCATAGAGCTCATCCATCATTCGACTGTAGTGATGCCGGATCAGCTTCCAGCGGGTA